>JALYJX010000159.1 GCA_030775065.1 Gemmatimonadota bacterium
GGGTAGCGTACTGGCGAACCGGAAGGCGACAGGCAAAGTCGGCTCCACGAGCGCACTTGGAGTGGGGGCTCCATCGACGACAATCGACGCCTCCGCGGACGACCCCAAACCGACGGTTGATTCAGCGTCAGCGCAGGCGCCGTCGAATCTCAAATGCGGCATCAGGAATCTCCCGTACTCACCAGCCTCGGCATCGGGAATCTGCAGGTCGGCAGCACCATCTCCGTCGTGAAGCAAACGTGTCGCGTTCGGTGCGATCATCATGAGCTCAACGCGGGGGGAACCGAACGTGTCATCACGGTGAAGATCGATGGTCAGCCGATTCGCGTGACGGTCCTCAACGGGCTCGTGTGGCGCATCTCCGTCGCGAGCTCGAACTTCCCGACACGCGACGGGCTCCGGGTTGGGATGTCGGTGGCGCGGCTGGTCGACAGAGGAGGCGTTCATCTGTCAGAGGGCGAGGATGGCCTCTACGTGACCCTCGATTCGCGTTGCGGGCTCACCTTCCGCTTCTCCATTCCCTCACGGGAAACTCCGGGAAAGCCCTGGACTGTGGCGCACGTCGTGCAGCGGCATGGGCTCCGCGCGCGTCGACAGAATTCTCGTCACGCGTTGCGCAGGCTAACGGTACCGGCGGGCCGCCGCTCCAGGCGGCAGACACATGGACATGGCCCGATCGGCCACTCGGCAGGAATTGGCAAATGGGCGACCATGACGTTGTCGTCGAGAGGCTGTTCATTGCAGTGCCCCTGACGGAAAAAGCTCGCGAGAGAATCGCGGCGGGGTTGCGTCCACTTCCCGGACGACTGGTGCCCCCGGAAAACTGGCATTTCACCTTGCGATTCCTTGGCGACACGCCCGCCTCCGCACGCGACACGCTCATCTCGGCACTGCACTCCGTACAACTCGGCCAGGAATTCTCGGTTCAATTCGATGGGATGGGGGCATTTCCACGGGTGAAACGAGCGCGGATCATCTGGCTCGGCGTTACCGAAGGTGCAACATAGCTGGTGTCGCTCGCCGAGAAAGTGGAGAATGTCGTCCGCCGCGCAGGATTTCCTGCGGAGGCAAGACCGTTCAAGCCGCACCTTACTCTGAGCAGAGTCGAACCGCCTCGGGCTGTGACAGACGTGATTGCCGACCAGCGCGGGTGGAAATAACAATGCCGGTGATGGCAGTCGCATTGGTGCGAAGCTCGCTCGGCTCAGGGCCGGCGAGATATGACACTGTTGAGCAGTTCGCCCTGGGCTAACGGCGCGAAACCGACGCGGCGCGGATCAGATCCTTTATGCCGCCGCGGCTAACCTCGGACTTGTTTCTGAACTGCACATACCGGTGTCGTTTGCCATCCCCTTCGAGAAGATGACGCGGATCCGGAAGCCCCGCGCCTCCAGCAATTCCGAGCTTGAGCCCCGCCTTGCTCGGAATGATGGTACAAACGAGGTCCGCGTAACCGGAACCGAACCCATAGCCCACCACCCGTCCGGAACGGTCAAGCATTTCCTGAGCATCCGGAATCGTGGACCGAATCAGTGACCGCAGCGACAGCGCGGCATCGCACACGGCGGGCGGATATTCGCCGAGAAAGTCGGCAACTTCATCTCTTTGAGCCATTATTCAGGTATGCCTTTCAGGACCCAGCGAAAGCCGGTTGCAGAAAGGTCCTCGCGTGCGTTCCCGGGTCGTGCGCGACCACGAAATATCGCAGTCGCGATCTGATCGTACGAATTGAACGCTCCTCCGCGAATCACATTGAGGGTTCCGCTCTCGATCACGAGCACATGGGAATGATGACGAAGTCCGAGATCGCGGCCGCGTAGCAGGACAGTCAACCTGAGCGAGTTCAATCGCGCGCGTGCCGCAGCGACGCGCGGTTGAAGATCTGGATCAGCCTCCGACCATAGGTCGGTGAACCGCTGAAGAGAACGCGCCGCCGCGGATGTATTTCCTTTCGCCTCGTATAGAACACTGAGGCGGTCGTACACATGCGCAAGCCAGAGAGCGTCGGTGCCGTTCACGGGCCTGCGCGGCGCCTTCAGAAATCGTTCATACCAGACAATCGCCGAATCCGCCTGCGCCGCACGCTCATAGACCCGGGCCATGGCTAATGGAAGCCACTCGGCGTCCTGACCGCGCGGCGCATCGCCCACTTTATCGGCGGCCATGATCGCGGCGATCGCTTCCGGCACGCGACCTTCGGCGATCGCGACGTCTGCCTCTGTCGCCCGCAGGTTGGCCAGCTGCGATTCCCCGCGCGCGGTGTCCGGCACCGCCGCGTTCCACATCGCGAGGATGCGTCGCGCAGAAACCGGATTGCCCGCTTGCGCGTAAAGCGACGACACCCAAAGCATGAAGCCGCTGCCTCCGGAAAGAACGAATCCGAGACTGTCGAGACGCTGCAGCGCGACTTTTGGCTGACGCCTGATCGCGATATCGACCTCCGCGCGATGCAGCAATGCCACGGTGGCGCGCACGTTGTCGGACATGGCGCGCGGGTCCTCTCGACCCAGCTGCTCTGCGCGCGCAATCCGGCCGCGCAGGCGTGCAAGATTGAACAGATTCGCGAGTGCGGCGCGTGAGTACGAAGGAGGAGCGGATGCGGCCAAACTATCCAGCCCCCGCTCACATTCCGCGAAACGCTCTCGAAAGCAGCTCACGAGCGCCGCTCGCAGTGTGATACCCGGCGCCGTCGGAAAAAGCTTGCGAGCCAAGGCTGCGACGCTGTCGGCGGCGTCGCCGTTCCGCAACAAGACCAGCGTCGAGATCAGGCCATCGTATGCGGGTACCAGTTCAGGATAGCGCATGATTACCGCTCGGTAAAGCGAGTCCGCGGCCGCGAACTGCCGCAGACTCGCCGTTACGAACGCGAGATTGGTACTCGGATGTCCCTCGAGACCCGACAGCGCCAGATACGCCGCTTCCGCCTTTCTGGGTTCACGTCGAACGGTATAGTACGTGCCCTCGATGACCAGTCGTTCGACAGGTGTTGCGTGGGCACGAAAACGAAACGCTTTGTCTATCGCGTCCGGTGGACCGCTGGGACCGCTCACAACGGTCAACTTGCGCCACGCTGCCGCAAACGTCGAATCAAGAATCAGCGCCTGTTCCAAAAAGCGGCGGGCTTTGTCGTTGTTTCCTTCACGGAGCTGTGCATGCTCCGCTTCAGTGTAGAGGCGCAACGCCTCCAGTGAGGCTGTCGTGACTTCCTCGAGCCGAGGACTCGCGCGGACGGCACTGAACGACTCGCCGATATCAGACCGCAGTCTTCTCGTCACCTGCTCCGCCGCGTCGAGCAGACGTGTCTCGTCTTCCACTCTGCTGTGCCGCACGACGAGAGTAACTCCCGAGTCAACCGCTACGAGACGTACGGTCAGCAGCATCCCATCGCCCCCGCGCACCACATCGCCGTCGGCTATGAGCGCCGCTCCTTCCCTGACGGCAATCTCGCGCGCGACGCGAAGCGTCAGCCGGCCGGTGGTGTCGCTCCGCATGCGTCGTTGCGCGGCAATTGCCCGCTCCGAGCTCACCACCCGTACCACGCCTGACTGCTGCAGGCCAACGCGAACCGCCTCCGTAGCAAGGCGCGCCAGCGTGGTATCCTCGGCGGGTGAACCGAAGTCGGTGACAAGAATCTCTTCGCGCCCACGCACTCTGCCTGCTGAAATGAGAGAGCTGCCCAAGCGCAACCCGATGTCAGGAACGGTCCGTGACCCTTGGGCGAATAGCACGACAGCAATGCTGTCCGCGGTGCGACCGAGATTGGCGAGATCTGTCCGTGCCGTCACTGGCATCACTCGGCGATTACCAACCACGTCATACATCTCTGCAGCAACGCGCAGCTCGGCTCCCGTTGCGACAATGGAACCTGTCACAATGAAGTTGGCGCCGAGTAATCGCACGACTGGCGCAACCGTTTCAGGTCTTGCTGGCTGCATTAGCTGACGCTGCGAGGCAGGAGGCTGAACCACCCGGAATCCACCGATTCCATCGACTGCACTTCGTAGCAAGTCGACCATGCCCAGACTGAGGTACTGCAAATCAGATGGGCCGCGCACTGCAAAGGGGAGCAGTACGACTGCCTTGGAGTCGATCTTCAGACTGCGGCGTTCCTGACCGCAAGGTGGCGGGCTACCGTTTGGACACTGCGCACCCGCCGGTATTACCACGACAGAGGCGAGTGAGAGGACAACAAGAGCGACGCGTTCAAGCGAGCTCGTCATGACGTTACGTACGAGCCGCTCGGAGCGACTTCAATCTCGCGCGCGCCGCTGCGACGCGCGGTTGCAGCTCCGGATCAGCGTCCGACCACAGGTCGATGAACCGTTGAAGAAAACGCGAAGCTGCCGATCTGTTTCCCTTCGCCTCGTACATGAAGCTCAGCCGCTCGTACACATGCGCAAGCCAGAGAGCATCCGAATCGTTCACGGGGAGGCGCGGCGCCTCCAGAAATCGTTCATACCACGCGATCGCGGAATCCGCTCGTGCTGATCGCTCGAACGCCCGAGCCATGGCTAATGGAAGCCATTCGGCGTCAGGGCCGCGTGGAGCATCTCCCATCTTGTCGGCCGCGATGATGTCAGTGATCGCGGCCGACACGCGTCCTTCCGCAATTGCGATTGTTGCCTGCGTCGCTCGCAGGTCGGCCAGCTGCCATTCACCGCGCACTGTGTCCGGCATCGCCGCATTCCACACGTCGAGCATGCGCCGCGCTGAAACCACGTTGCCCGCCAGCGCATAGAGCGATACCGCCCACAGCATGTTGTTCGAGCGGCCGGGAACAACAAATCCGAGACTGTCGAGACGCTGCAGCGCAGTCTGCGGCTGGCGCCTGATCGCAATATCGATCTCCGCGCGCTGCAGCAACGCCTCCGCAGCACGCACATTGTCGCGGCCGCCAGACGGTGCCTCACGACTCAGCTGCTCTGCACGCGCAATCCGACCGCGCATGAGTGCAAGATTGGACAGATTGGAGCGCGCCCTGAGTGAGTAGGAAGGCGGCGCCGACGTGCGCAAGCTATCCAACCCACGCTCACATTCGGCGAAACGTTCTCGAAAGCAGCTCACTAACATTGCTCGCAGTGTGATATTCGGCGCATTCGGAAACCGCTTCCGGGCCAGAACCGCGACACTGTCGGCGGCGTCACCCTTCCGCAACCAGAGAAGTGTAGATATCAACCCCTCGTAGGGATTTGCATTTTCAGGGGTGCGGACAATCAGCGCGCGGTAAAGCGAGTCCGCACGCGCGAATTGACGCAGGTTTGCCGTGACGAACGCCAGGTTATTACGCGGATACCCTTCGAGATCGGCGAGCGCCAAGTAGGCTGCCTCCGCCTTTCTCGGCTCGCCTCGCACAGTGTAGTAAGTGCCCTCGATGAACAGTCGCTCAACCGGTGTTGCATGAGCGCGAAAACGAAACGCTTTGATTATCGCATCCGGTGGACCGCCGACGACCGCCAGCTTCCGCCACGCCGCTGCAAATGTCGTATCGAGAACCACCGCCTGTTCCAGAAGACCGCGAGCCTTGTCGCCGTTTCCTTCCTGGAGCTGCGCGTACTCCGCTCTAGTGTAGAGCCGCAACGCCTCGAGCGACGAGGTTGTGACTTCCTCGAGCCGCGGACTCGCGCGCACGGCACTGAACGATTCTCCGATATCAGACCGCAGTCGTCGCGTTACCTGCTCAGCCGCGTCGACCAGACGTGTCTCGTCTTCAACCCTGCTGTGTCGCACCACAAGCGTAGTTCCGGAATCAACAGCAATGAGACGCACCGTGAGCAACATGCCGTCGCGCCCACGCAACACATCGCCGTCGGCTATGAGCGCTACTCCTTCGCGAACTGCAATTTCGCGCGCGGCGCGAAGCGTCAATCGCCCCGTGACGTCACTTCGCGTGCGTCGTTGCGCTGCGACTGCCCGCTCCGAGCTCACTACCCGTACAACTCCTGACTGCTGCAAGCCAACACGAACTGCCTCCGAAGCGATTCGCGCCAGCGTTGTATCCTCAGCGGGTGAGCCAAAGTCGGTGACAAGAATCTCTTCGCGTGCGCGCACTCTGCCCGCTGAGATCAGAGAGCTACCTGAACGCAATCCGATCTCACTCACGGTCCGTGACCCATCGGCAAACAGCACGATAGCAATGCTGTCCGCAGTCCGACCGAGGTTGGCGAGATCTGTTCGCGCTGTCACTGGCATCGCGCGGCGACCAGCCACCGCGTCGTACATCTCTGCGGCAATACGCAGCTCAGATCCGGTTGCTACTATAGTACCAGTCACAACGAATTTCGCACCGAGCGATCGCACCGAAGGCGCGACAGCTTCAGGTCTTGCTGGTTGCAACAGCTGGCGTTGCGAAGCAGGAGGCTGAACAACACGGTATCCGCCAATGCCATCGACTGCACTTCGGAGAAGGTCGACCATTCCCTGGCTGACGTACTGCAAGTCGGCCGGACCGCGCAACGCAAACGGCAGCAGCACAACAGCCTTGGAGTCGACCTTCACGCTGCGTCGTTCCTGGCCGCACGGCGGCGGGCTACCGTCGGGACATTGCGCAACCGCCGGGCTCACGACGACCGTTGCCAGAGCGATAACAAGAGCGACGCTTCCAGGCGCGCTCATGATATCCCCGTGCGAGCATTCATGACGCAGCGAAAACCGGTTGCAGAAAGATCCTCCCGAGCTGCCGCAGGCTGTGCACGCCCACGGAACACTGAAGTTGCGATCTGATCATACGAATTGAACGCACCTCCGCGAATCACGTAGAGACTTCCACTCTCTGTAGATGAGCTCGAATACGGCTTGTATTGAGACGCTGTCCACTCCCACACATTTCCAATGAGATCATCGATTCCAAGCGGCGTGCGTCCGCGCGGATAACTGCTAACACGTGCAGGCGAGTTTTGTCGCGAGCCGGTATTCGTTGCCGATGCATCCCAGGCGTTGCCCCAGGGGTACATACGTCCATCTGTCCCTCGCGCAGCAGCTTCCCACTCCTCCTCGCGTGGAAGACGGCCGCCATCGGGATGTTTCCAGGCGCAATAGCTTGCGGCTTCGGCCCAGGTTACGCCAGTAACGGGATCATCATCGCGCAGGGCCGCTCGGTTTTTCCACGGCGCGGGCGTGCGTCCGGCCTGCACGAATTTCTCGTATTCGCCCACAGTGACTTCGTGCTGGCCAACGCCGAACGCAGCGAGTGATACACGATGCGCAGGCTGCGATTCCTTGGGTCCATTCGGATGTCCGATCTCGTACGATCCGGCAGGAACGAGAATCATTCCCTCATCTATCGGGGTCGCGCGTGTCGCCGGCCCCGGTGAAACGCCTTGGCGCACTGGCTCATTCGTGCCCGCGCTACGAATGACGAGCGCAGTCACGACTATAGCGAGCAAAAGAAGCGCGGCCACGGAAACCACCACACGGCGGGACGAGGATGGTCGTGTTCCGGTAATTCGCCGAGTGCTCGTGTATCCACCCGAAACCGGTGACGCACCTTGGAGAATTCGAATAACGTCGGCAGCATTGCTGATTCTTTCGGCAGGATCGATCGCAAGGCAGCTGCTAACGAGATTCACGAGTGATTCGGGCGCGTCCGGCCTGAGATTTTCCAGTGGCTCGGGCGGACCAGCGAACCGTTTCATCAGGATTGCCGCTGGAGTTGCGCCGGTGAACGGCATTCGCCCGGTCAGCATCTGATATGTCAACACACCAAGGGCATAGATGTCCGACCGGTGATCTGACGGTTCCCCCGTCGCCTGCTCCGGACTCAGATATGCCGCAGTTCCAACTACCATACCTGCAGATGTAAGGGGACCTGCTTCAACGGTTCTCGCAATTCCAAAGTCAGTTACGAGGGCACGGCCGGTCTCTGCGTCGAGCAGGACATTTTCAGGTTTGATGTCGCGATGAATGACGCCGCGCTTGTGCGCGTGTGCGAGCGCACCGGCAATTTCGCAAAGAATTCGGATGCACTCGCTGATCGAGAGTTGCCCGTCCAGCTCCAGACGGTTGGCGAGAGTTCCGCCGTCGATCATCTGCATCACCAGATAGACGAGATCATCCTTCTGCCCGACGAAATGCAGCGGGACGATGTTCGGGTGTGACAGCTGGGCAACTGTCTCCGCCTCACGCCGGAAGCGTTCGAGAACTGATTGAGACTGAATAAGATCGGGCGAAAGAACCTTCACTGCGAGCTGTCGCCTGAGGCTGAGATCTCGAACGAGATAAACAACAGCGAAGCCTCCGGC
>JALYJX010000160.1 GCA_030775065.1 Gemmatimonadota bacterium
CCTGTCGACATGGTCGGAACGAGCACATTTCGATCAAGAAATCGGTTAAAGGTCTCGCAAGACGTCTCCGACGCGAGAAGGCACGCGTGACAGGCGGCTGCGTTGATAGTCGCATGAACTTCGGGTTGATGATCTGCGCAGAGGGGATCCGAGGAGCAACGCGCGCAAGACCGAAGCGCGCCATGAAGAAGATCGGGGAACCGAACAGCGCTGCCTAGGTCCACAAGTCCTCCAAGGCTACCCTCCGAATCCGGGCTAGCTGTATATAGAAGAATCCCCGCCATCTTAGTGTTGCCCGCGGCGCTACTATAGATACGTTCTCTCACTGAGCTCGCCGAATAGCCACAATCGAGGGCGAGCTGTCGAATCAATGCATGCGCGAGAGAGTGCAGAAGGACGTACCGTGCACCTGGGAAAGGCGACGTCTGACCGGACCGCTCGTGTTCCCACTGATCAAATTTGAGCCGCATTGCTTCTGCCCGGCGCGCAATCGCATTTGTTGTTTCCCACTCGGAAACAGCGTCCTCATCCAATTCAATGAAAATGCCTTCGCCACGTACTTCGACTGCGGGCAGCCATTCGGGCCGGTTGCGGTAAAGCTGCATTATCCCTGGCCTCATCGTATCATCAGTGCCGGCACCTACCGAGTCGATTCTTGTGAATCCGGTGAGTGCCCTTACCTCAAGGAGCTTGCGAACAAGCACAACTTGACGGATGAGTTTGCTAAACCCAGGAGGCACCTCACCGGCTTGCGCGAAGAATTCGGCTTTTTCGCTCGACGCAGACTTAGGATCACGAAGTGCAAGCCATTCAGGCCAACGAAGATCAATGTCAGCCGTCGCGATCTCACCTCTCTGTTTCCGAATCGCCTCCCAGACTGCGTCTACGCTGAAGGGCTCGAGCGAAGGAAACATCTTCAAGTCGATCAAAATACGAAGTTTATCTCCTGAATCCACGGTCTCAATTTGTTTTGGATTGCAATGGCTCAGTGCCATACCCAACGGTGTAGCTGCTTCCTTGATTGAGAGCGCGCTTCGTACTATCGGAAACCACGCGTTTGTCGCGCCACGCTGCAGCGCCCGCAGGCCATCAGCCTGAGGGCAACCGGCTGCGTCCCGCGCGTTTAGGCCAAGCCATGGGCGATGCGCTCTACACGGTCCCAGCGCTTGGGCGCGAGTTTCACTGAAAGCATCGCTCGCCGATCTCTTTTTGTCACAATCACATGCGATCATAATGTCAGCAACGGTTCCCGTTCTCGCGGCGGAATACAGTCGAAGCCGCATACGACACGTTGTCGGACCTTCGTGGACGTAGTCGCGCCAAGGGAAGTCGTCGATATGGCCGGCGGGGCAAGCAACCACAAACGGAGCAGGGACGGTTGTCGCGCGGCGCTTTCCTCGACCCTTGCAACCGGGTGTTGTACACACGATTTCCTGCCATTTCGGATCGTACTGTATGTGACCATCCGCGAGTTCTGAAAGCGTCTGGCAAACCGGGCACACTTGCCAGCGGGGGAACAGATAAGTTGGGATGGTACCAAGTTTCTTTAGAAATCCTCCTTCGCTTGGTTTCGCCGCAAAGAATCGGTCTACGCGTAATGCTCGCTGAAGACGGGGCTCGTGAATAGCGAGGTCGTCGTCGACTATCCAGTGATCGATTCCCGCAACAATGACGGACAGGGTCTCTAAATCCACAATCGCCCCGGGTCCAAACGTCGTAATCAGCTGACTCGGACGAACGTCACCGATAGCTCGGTTGCTCACGCGTCATTCTCAGTATCGAGGAAGAATCCCGCCGTTGGCTCCACTTCGCGAAGTGATCCTGGCACTGGCCAAATGCCTTCGTTCTGTGTCCCGGAAGTTCGGAGGAGCACCCGGCTATTGTTTGGAGGGTACCGCGAATCATCCAACCAAGAGTAGCGCAGCAGTAGATCGGTCAGATGCGCCCATTCGTCCCGGTGGGCAAGGAGACGGTCGCGGACCAATTTGGCGTTTTCCTGTCCCACAACTTCGGCCGCTCGCTGGCAAATGTTCTCGATGATCTCGGTTGTGACGCCAGTCGACGGATCGAAATTCTGTGCGTCGGGTTGTCCAGCCATGTGATGGCCAGCCAATCGATTCATCGCTGCGAAGATCCCACGCAGGCCCCTGTCCAATGCCCTAGACGAAAAGGGCGTAACGCTAATTGCTTCTACATACCGGTAAAGTGCGGAGTGATAGGATTCAAACCGCTCATAGTGCGACAGGTCACGAGCTCCTAGCCAGTTATACATCGTAACTACCAGGCCAGGATGCTTCCTGCCTACTCTGCTAGTCGCCTGAATGTATTCGGCCGTTGATTTTGGTTGGCCGGTTACTACCATCAGACCTAGCCGGTCGATGTCGACGCCAACGGAAATCATAATCGTTGCGAGCAAGACATCCACGGGCCAATCGCTTTTTCCCCGCGGAAACGAAATGTCCAGCTTCCGGAGCACACCAGGAATCTTCCACGAGTCAAGCCGGCTCGTTAATTCGACCGGATCATTGATGTATCGCCGCGGCAAACCCCGACGATGAGCGAGATACTTAAGCCGAGCCAAGTTAACATCGTCTTCGACGACTCGTTTAGCCCCGCCCAGGGCCCGCAGGCTATTGAAGTATCCGACCAGAGTTCCGTATGGATCGGCGGCGCCGGCATCCACGGCATTCTCGGCTCCTGCGACTGCGAGAAGAATCGCGTAGACTCGCACAAGAAGGGTCTTCGTGCTGGAGCCAGGTGTGTTCACACCGACGTAGAGCCGACCAGCAGTCGCATCATTCGCAGGATCGATCGGTAACTCGCGCGCAAAGAACGAATCTCCTGCGGCTATTCCAGAAGGCGGAAACACAACTAGTTGCCTGCCGCCGTAAAGTTGGCGCGTTTGCTGCGCCGCTCGGCGAATCGTCGCGGTCGACGCTATTACCTTAGCAGGGAGTATTCCAAAACGCGGATCGTTGACGGAGGACGCATAATCAACAACGGTCTCATACAGCCCGACCATGGTCCCTAAGGGCCCCGAGATAAGGTGGAGTTCGTCCTGAATAATCAGCTCGGGCGGCAGGAGGCGCGGAGCTGGGCGCGCGTCTCTCAACTTTCTATTTCCGACGGAGTCGCCATCAGCCTCTGTTAGATGGCCATACATCGGGCTATACCGATCCCGCAATCCGAACAAGGCTCTTGTCTCGCCCTTGAAGGGAATGCGAGCGAACTTGTCGACAGTAGCAACAATTAACGTGGGGCACATTCGGTAGATCTCATCATCAACGAGAACAACCGGGATACCTTGATTGGCGGATTTTGCTGGGCTGAACTCGCATTCCTTATTGCAGCACCAAACAAGCGTCCGCTGAGTTGAGGTATCGTGACAGTACGTTGACCTCTGCGGCGCCCCTTTTTCGTCGACCAACGCAATCCCGCAGCGGGGGCACGAGACCAATTGGACGGGGCTCCCCGCTTTGGGCTTCTTGCCATCGGCTATATCAGCAAGAGCCTTCTGCGAATCCACGAATGTATTTGGCGTAGTCCCACGGCCGACCCATATGCCGATCCGAAAGGGCTCAACGCCCCACCTGGTGGGGTCGCCTCGGCGGATTAACTCACACGCGCAAATCAGAGCGGCTGCTCTCTGAAATTGCTGAACCGTTAATAAACGAAGTGTGTATCGCATGATAATGCTGACTCCAGCTCCCGCAGCCATTCCATCGCGATCGCCACGGAGGCGCCGCAGGGCGAGTGTAAAAGCTGCGAGGCCGAGGTAGGCTTCAGTCTTTCCGCCGCCGGTCGGGAACCAGAGCAAGTCGATCAGGCGACGCTCTGGATTGGATTCATCTGCGATTGACCGAAGGCACATTAGGATGAATCCCATTTGGAATGGGCGCCACGTACGATTGCCCGGTTGGTCGAACTCAGAAGGGGAGCCAGACACATCCCCCTTCTTCCGATTCGCAGCAGCCCAAAGACTATGGATGCGTTGATCTCGCATGGTCGAATTTGCAAACCTGAAAGCTGCAAAGACTCGCTGATCATCCCGGATTAGCGAGAGACCATCTCGGATGCGAGCGGCACACTCTTTACAGCGGCGAATATTCACCCCGGCCGCGTCGCAAAGCTGAGCATCGTTCTGGATTTCGGGCACTCGACTCGCTTTCTCCGTAATGTCAATCCAAGCCTCGTACGCTAGAACCATAGGCTCGAGAATTCTTGCGACAGTATCTCCATCCGTTGCTGAGCTCAGCGAATCCATGTCAAGAATCGCCCCGCCTGTGTCCTCGCTCGGAGCAATCAAAATCGGTATTTCGTGTTGAGGAATGAATTCGGTATAAACAGAGGTCGTTCTGTGGCCGTCTGATGTAGGGGCGGCCCATTGCGCAGCTACACCGTGACCGGTGGCGAACTCACGGGCGTCCCGAAAAAGCAACGCGCTAATTGCGCCTTCGCCATCATCAGCGAGCTGCGCCTCCGCCTGAAAATCCTTCGCGACAAAGATTGCGTCGTTGCTCGGGGACGTTACGACGAGCCGAGGTTGAAAAACCCAACGTTCATCCTTGCGCCGGTCGCTGAGGGGGCCTTTCGTTCGACGGTTGACGATGAAAAGACTAACCGCCCGATAACCTGCAAAGTCATGAATGACGCCGTCCAGAGTGATTTCGGAATCATCGACGCCGGTAACCGTTACGCCGGCAGTATTGGCCGCTGATGGGGACAGAACGATTTCGGGAAGGTTTCCATTCCGGTCGATGCGAACACCGGTCACGACGCAGAGTCGGGCGTATCGCTGCCAGCCTAGCTTCTCTTCGGAGTTTTTCTCTAGACGGTAATCGCCCCAGGAAATTTCGACTCGCAGCTCGGTTTCCGAAGGACCTACAAGAAAGGAAAGGCCGAATGACGAGGGATTGAAGCCGATGATAAGGGGAGGAGACGGTTCTTCCGCACCTTCTTCTGAATCGTCGCCACCAACGGCGAGCGTGTCATTCTCGGCAGGGTCTACTACGGCATCAGTATCATCTTCACCCACACGTGCTGGGGCTAGTCGCCCCGCAAGGTATCGGCTGGTCGGAAATTCGTGGATGACCTCATCAGGCGAGCTGGGACCTAATAGCTCGGCCCGAAGGGCCGCCACGAGGCGGTTGCGTACCTGGCGAGACTGATCGCGCTGCGGCATTAGCGCCTCCATTGATCGTGTGTGCCAAGGCGAAGATGCGTTACCCCGCCAGGACCACACAACAGGGAAGATGAATGCTCAACGATTTGCTGGCTCCAGGGCTGAAACTCCTGATTTTGCGGAGTCGCAGCCCGGAACGCGCTCCGCCGAGCTGCAAGCGTACTACGCTGGCCCCCGCAACAGATTCTGGTGCATTCTCTCTGAAATAGGGTTAACGCCTCGGCTACTGATGCCAATGGCAAGGCTTGTCAGATCGCACTACTCAAGGCTTGTCAGATCGCACTACTATAGTTGGCAGACCCCACATGACAGCGACTACTGATCCCGCTCCGCGGCACCTGGTCACCGTATGGAATCCATCCTACGGAGCAGACGTCATAGAATCGCACATAATGCTCCTGCGCGAGCGCGCTCGGCGATTCCGCCAGGGCGATGAGGAGGAGGAGAACGTCTACGTCTGGTGGGGGAAGATCAGATCATCGCACCGACAGCAGGCATTGTCGCACATAGGCGAGATCCTCGCCCTGGAGAACGAGCTGGGCGAGGCCGAGGGAGATGCGAAACGGGAGCTACAGCTCTATCTAACGGATTACCGATCACTATATGTCGCCCACGTTGGCGGAATCACCGCAAGTGACGTTCGAGAGGACGACGATGATCCGACCGCGCACATCCCGTCGGTCTACATGCGGAAGGACATTAACTGTGACTGCTGGTTCGAGCTCTGGGATATCCGCCGTCTGGTCTCTGACGACACCCTCGCAGTAGTGGACGAGCTCGGGAAGCTACACAATACGGCTTACCACGATATGCCAGTGTCGATTTACGGGGGAATGGTCAATCTTCCGCTGATCGTCACCCGTCCCGACGGCGCGCGATACTTCGAGGCCGATGTCCGTGAACAGCTAATCGGCAAGCAGTACTGGGTGGAGTTCGACAGTGAGCACAGCGGCATCGGGGCAACAGAGCGGGAGATGCGCGAGCATTGCTTCGGAGAAGATGCCTGGGCGAAGCTCGATCCCGGGGCGCGGACGTTCATTGCGACGGCCGAGAAGCTCTATCGCGACCACCGGAACGACATCGCATTCGATTTCTCGCCGATCCTCATCGACTTCGCGAAAGCGTTCGAAGTTCAGGCGAACATTCTACTCAAGCGCGCGCTCGCCAAGGTGCGGCCGCTGGATCGCACCGTGAACATCGGCGGAAAGAGCGTTGACCTCGTTCGTGGCGGGCCGTACAGCCTCGGTGAGCTGGAGCTCATCATCGGAGAGAACGAACACATTAACAAGACTCTAAAACGGAGTATCACTCAAGGCGGTGAATGGTTCTGCTCGAGTCTTCCGCCGATACTTCGAAGGCTGGCGGAGCTCCGCAACCCCGCAGCGCACTCAGGCTCACTCGACCGCGAGACGGTTCACAAGCAGCGCAATCAATACCTTGGTGTCGGTTGTGAGGGTGATCTGGTGAAGCTGGCGAAAGTGCAGGTGAACTGACTCGACGGAGGCTCACGGGGGAGCGATTCGTCAATGGATCAGCGACATCGCTTCGTCAGCGGCGTTGAGAAACCGTTGCGCCGCATCAGGCGAGTGGTGGAGGTACCAGGTGTACGCGGCGTCGATCTCGCTTCTCGCGAGTTTCCGAACGCGGAGCCGAGGCACCTACCGAAGCTTCTTGGCGAGATCCTCTTTGATCTGCGGCCAGGAATCTCCGCCCTCTGGATCAACATCCGCCTTGGCCTCCCGGCGATCGAGCTCAGCTGCGAGCGCGGCGGTTATGGGCGCTGAGGCCGCCGAATCCAAACTGTCCCACAAACGACCCATCAGTTCGATTCGCTCTTCAGCGGTCAGTTCATCAATTGGGACGGCGCGCGATGCCATAAATCGAAGTTGATGTACGGATTCCTTAGGCACAACTGCAGATGTGGTCCTCTGTCAGACTCGGCAGTAAGATTTCTTCCCGATGCCCTCTGCCCCCAAGCTACAACGCTGGACTGACCTCCTCGCCTCACTCCTGCGTCGCCACTACGCTGCGACATTCGAGCAGTTGGCGAAAGACGTCCCCGCCTACGCGAACGAGAAGCAAGCCGACGCCGCCCGCATGCGAATGTTCGAGCGCGACAAGGACGAGCTCCGCGCACTCGGCATCGCCATCGAAACCGTCCCCTTCGACGAAGGCGAATCGACCGGCTACCGCCTTGACAAGAAAGGGTTCTACCTTCCGTATCTCGTGCTTTCAACGCGAGAAGGCCGCGCGAAATCAGAACCACGACGCATTCGCCGCGAAGGATACCGCTCACTCCCATCCTTCGCCTTCCTCCCCGAAGAGCTCGAAGCAATTCGCGAAGCCGCCGAGCGTGTCCGCGCACTCGGCGATCCCGAGCTGACCGCCTTCGCGGACTCGGCCATCCGCAAACTTGCGTTCGATCTTCCAATCCCACTGGAGAGAGGTCCGCGCGAGGAGCCAATGGTCGCCTACATGGCCGTGGAACGCTCGATGGCAATGGCGGACGAATTACCCGCGCGCCCATCAGAGCCCGCGATGCTCCCGATCAGTCGCCCGGTATTCGAGACAATCAACGACGCACTCACCCGCCGCAAGACGATCTCCTTCGACTACCACGCGATGGGAACGAACTCCGTCGCGCGGCGGAGCGTCGAGCCGTACGGTCTCTTCTTCCTCAGCTCACACTGGTATCTCGCGGGGCGCGACGCCGAGAAAACGGAGCTCCGCAACTTCCGCCTCAACAGAATCCACAACCCCGCGGTCAACACCGCTCGGCAACAGTCGGCGGATTACACGATTCCGCGCGACTTCAATCTCCGCGAACACGCACGCTCGAAGCAGGCATGGGAGCTCGGCGACGGAAACGCCGAAGACGCACTCGTTGATTTCAACGCGCGCACCGGCGCGGCACGCGCTGCGTCGCAGCTCGGCGTCGCGGTGGAAGGCGCGGCCGATCGCCGAAAGTTCACGGTTCGCAGAATCGACGCCTTTGCGCGATGGCTGCTCTCCTTCGGCGGCGAGGCGGTTCCGGTCGCGCCTCCGGCACTGGTG
>JALYJX010000161.1 GCA_030775065.1 Gemmatimonadota bacterium
CTCTGACGTACGTTTGGCGGCCATGATGCCGGCAATGCGCGCGACTGCCAGGACATCGCCTTTGGCGATCCGGTTTTCGCGGATCGCGGCGAGCGTGTCTTCCGCCATCGTTATCGATCCCGACGCTGTCGCCGCACGGACTGAATCGGGCTTTGCGCCGACGTCCACCATGCGAGCGGCGCCAGAGTCGTCGACATGTGTGAGCCGCGTCATGACAGGCTCGTAGAAAGCTCCCGGAGGAGCCGCGCAGTGATCAGCTGCGGGTTGACGTTGCCCCCTGCTAGCTCGCGCGCGCGGGTAACGGCGTCTGCTGCACGACTCGCTCCGAGCGCGCGGGCCTCGTCAGAATCATGAAGAGCTGCGCGCATTCGCTCTCCCACCAGCACCAGCATCGCGTCGAGAGTGTCGGTGAACGACCCTCGCGCGCCCGAGCCTCCCACCGACATGGCTGCCGCGTGCCGGGCCGATTCGTTCCGGGCAACCGCGGCGTCGATGAGTTTTCGAGCGGCGGCAATGGAACGTCCACGCGATTCGTCCGCGAAGAGCTGGCCCGGAGCCCCGGCAGCGAGAGAGAGACGCTCCGCAGCGGATCGCGGTGCTCCCGACTCATCCAGCGCCGACGCCACCAGGGGGTCGGCGAGCAGCGCGCGCATTGCCGGCGCACCTAGACGCGGGACGCGGACGCTCACCGCGCGCGAACGAATCGTTGGCAGCAGCGCGCCGGGCTCGCTGGACGTGAGTATCAATGTGGTCTTTGCAGAAGGCTCTTCCAGCAGCTTCAGGAATGCGTTGGCGGCAAATTCGGCGCCCTCCTGCGGGACCATGCGGTCCGCGTCGCCGATAATGAAGACTTTTTTCATCGCCATCGCCGGCGTCAACGAAGCCTGCTGAACGATCGCACGCACCGTTGCCACGTAAATGCCGTCGCTGCCAGATGGGGGTGCGTACAGGCCGCCGTTGGCCAGCCGGTCCGCGATTGCCTCCTGATTGTCGTCCAAAACCGCATCCAGATCAGGATCAGCGTCCTTGAGCCGAGGCCGCGGGAAGTACCAGTGTAGGTCCGGATGCGTGAGGTTTCGGGCGTACTCGCAGCTGCGACACTTTCCGCACGGCTTTTCTTCCGCCGTGCAGAGAAGGCGCTGGGCGAGCCAGAGGGCTAGTCGCTGCTTCCCGACGCCGCGCGGTCCGTGGAAAAGGAGACTGCCCGGAAGCTTGCCGGCGTCGGCACTCCTGGCGAGAAGCGTTCGGATCTCATCGTGGCCGTAGAGGTCGACTAGTGGCATGGCGAAATAATACACTAATTCCGAAAGCGTTAGATTTCAGATTCAAAGGTATCTGTTCATGGCACGTTTTCTGACTGTCTTCGGGCCATCGGTGGATCGAAACGAGCGGGGAGCTGATGGCTGGAGATTTGACTGGTCGGAAAGTGGCGGTAATGGCAACGGACGGCGTCGAGCAAGTCGAGCTGACGGCGCCGTGGAACGCGCTCAAGGAAGCCAGAGCCGACGTCTCGCTCATTTCCATAAAGAAGGGCTCGATTCAGGGCGTCATTCACGGCGTGAAAGCGGACACGTTCAAGGTCAACGCTCTCGCGGGGGCGGTCAGCGGCCGTGATTTCGATGCGCTGGTAATTCCTGGTGGCGTTCGAAACACCGAGGCGTTGCGGGCGAATGCCGAGGCGGTGAAGCTCGTGCGTGAGTTCATGGAGCTCGACAAGCCTGTTGCGGCCATTTGTCACGCACCCCGGCTGCTCGTTCAGGCGGACGCGGTTCAGGGCCGGACGCTCACGTCCCATGAAGAGCTTGCCGATGAAGTTCGCGAAGCGGGTGGATCGTGGGTGAACCGCGGAGTGCAGGTCGACCAGAAGCTCCTCACGGGGCGGAGGCCTGAGGATCTGCCGGCGTTTTGTGCGAGCCTGGTTCAGCTTCTCTCGACCGCAATTGACGAGCGCCGGCTGGACAAGATGGTGGAGCAGACTTTCCCGGCGAGCGATCCACTGCCGGGCCCGATCTCCCTCAGCTGACGGCACGGCCGCCGCGGCTCGTGGGAGGGTGGCACTTTATGCCGCAAAGTACTTGACAATCCTATCGCGTGCGTCGTAAGATATGCGTATGACATCCGTACGTCCGCTTCGTCCGCCCCAACCGCCGGAGCCGCCCGCGCTTCATGTACGGGCGATGGACAACCTCGCTTTCATCCGCGATACAATGGAAGCGGCAGGATCGTTCACGGCGGTTTCCGGGTGGGGAATGGTCGCGGTGGGAGCACTTGCTGCGATCGTTGCCGTCATAGCTTCACAGATGCCAACGATGCTCGGTGCCCTCGAGGTATGGCTCGCCTCCGCGTTCTTTCTTCCGATCGTCATGCTCGCAGCCAGCGTCGAGAAAGCGCGTCGCGCCAAGATGCCGCTTCTCTCCGGGCCGGCCAGGAAGTTCGTGCTGAGCTTCTCGCCGCCAATGGTGGTGGGCGCGCTGCTCACGCTGGTGATGTATCAGGGCGGAATGGTGGCAGCGATTCCGGGAATGTGGCTGCTCCTCTACGGCACAGCCGTCGTCGCTGGTGGAGCATTCTCTGTCAAGATCGTGCCGGTGATGGGCCTTTGCTTCATGGCGGCGGGTGTCCTCGCCCTCTTCTCACCTGCGTCCTGGAGCCAATGGATAATGGGCGCAGCGTTCGGCGGGCTCCACATACTGTTCGGGATTCCAATCGCCAGGAGACACGGTGGCTAAGCATGGAGCAGCGCGTGATGATGCGCACGCGCACGACACCGCTCGCGGGGGCGGAATAAGACGATCTCCCGCCCGCAAGCCGGGCGAGCTCGACCGCCTGATTCACGAGAGGCTTCGCCTCGGAATTGTCAGCGCGCTCGCGGTCAACGACTCGCTGTCGTTCAGCGATCTCAAGAAGCTGATGAAAACGACCGACGGCAATCTCAGCGTTCACGCGCGCAAGCTCGAGGAGGCTGACTACATCACGTGCACCAAGTCGTTCGAGGGACGCATGCCCAAGACGCAGTACCGGCTGACCGCTATCGGCCGCCGCGCGCTCGAGAGGTATCTCGATCACATGGAAGCACTCATCCGCGCTACGCGCGACCGCTAGCCCTGACTCACTCTTATCGACTGATGAAGCAAGACTCTCCACGCGGCATTCACGTCGCGATGATCATGGACGGAAACGGGCGATGGGCTATGGCGCGGGGCCAGATGCGTACCGCCGGTCACATCGAGGGCGCCCGCACGGTGCGGAAGATCGTCGAGGCGGCACCGTCGTGCGGAATCGGGGCGCTGACGCTTTATGCGTTCTCCGCCGACAACTGGCGTCGTCCGTCGAGAGAGGTCGCGCTCCTCATGCGGCTGTTCCGCCGCTACCTCGTCTCGGAGGTTGCACGGTGTGTCACCAACGGCGTCCGCATGCGGATCATCGGCCGGCGGGATCGCATTCCACCCGAGCTGCTCCGGGCGATAACCAACGCCGAGCATGCGACTAGACATGGCCGCACGCTGGACTTGAGGATCGCCGTGGATTACTCGGCGAGGGACGCGATACTCCGCGCGGCCCGGAAGGTCGCTGCGCATTCTGGTGGAAGGGAGGATCTCGATCGCAACCAGTTCGCCGCGCTGCTGACTCGCGTCGACCACGGAATCGGCGAATCGCGCGACGTGGATCTTCTCATCCGCACGGGCGGCGAGCAGCGATTGAGTGATTTTCTGCTGTGGGAGTGCGCCTACGCGGAGCTCTACTTCACACGTCGCATGTGGCCGGACTTCTCCGCGGTGGACCTGCGCGAGGCAGTCGAGGAATTCCGCGCGCGTGAGCGCAGGTTCGGGGCAGTTCCAGCCGCTGCAGCTGGATAAGGCTGGCTAGCTACAAAGGAACAACTACCAAGCGCAGAGCGTCCAGGGCCTACTGCGTCGAGCTTGGAGCTGCAGGCGACAATGACTTTTCGGGGCGCCGTCGACAACGCTAGGCGTTTCTTTGACTGCGCTTGATGAGTCATTGTCGTAGGCAGCTCCAAGCTTCCGCGCTTGAGTTGCTGCACGCTCTGCGCTTGATAGTTCTTCAGTTGTAGTTCTCAACTTCAAGGCGCTTCGTAGCCAGCCATGAAAAGGGCCGCCTCATCGGCGACCCTTTTCCCCCCGCGTCCGCTCAGCTGCGCTGAGCCGGACGATAACGTCCGCCCTTGCCTCGGCGGTCCTTGCCACGGTTCTCCATTCGCTCCTTCATACGCTGCTGCGCTGCGTCGAACTTTGTACGCTGCTCAGCGGTGAGGAGGTTTCGAATCTCAGCCTGCTGCTGCTGATGAATCGGCTGAATCCGCGCCTGCATGTCGGTACGGAGCCGCTGAAACGCGGCGCGCGCTCCCGCGGAGTCGCCTTTCTGGCGCAGAGCCCGAGCTGCATCGCTCTGAGTCCTGAGCTGTTCGCGAGCCGCCTTTAACCGGGGACGATACTTTTCGTGGACCGCGCGAATCTGAGTGCGCTGCGCGTCCGTCAGATTCAGGTCACGAGCAAATCCGCGGTTGAATCCTCGACCGCCATGTCTCCGCTCTCCTCTCATTCCCCCGCGTCGCTGTCCGTCAGGCCCGCGCTCACCCGGAGCTTTCACGCCGGGCGCCTGAGTGCCGGGAGTCTGCGCGCCCGCAACTCCGGAAATGCCAATAAGCAGTGCGGCTCCAAGAGCCGCAGCATTCAATTTCAACATCGAGCCTCCGTTATAGTCTTCAGTGAGCGCGCCTATGCGCGCAGTCACACTGGTAGACGCGCCGGTGCAGGCGATGTTAAGGCGGGCCGCTGGCTGCACTACCCGCGCGGTCATACATTTGCAGCGCGAGCAGGTTCATCTTCATCTCAGGAGCCAGGGATGCCACTCAAGGACGGAAAGCGTTACTGCATAAATCACCCTAACGCGCGTATGGGCCGCACCGAGCGGTTCAAGGCACTCGTTAACGTCGATGGCGCGACAACGACGGGCGTTGGCGGCACGATCGATCCCGGCTCCGGCATCATCGTCATGCCGTTCGTCTGCGAGGAATGCGGATATATGGAGCTCTATCTCGCCGACAAGACGCCTGTAGAAAAGAAATAGCCGGGAATGGCGACACAGGTAGTTCAGCTGCGGAGGCGCGGCTGGGGCGAGACGCTTCGCCCCGATTCGTGGTGGGTTCAGCCGCTGGTGGTATTCACGATTCTCTCGGCGTTTGTCGGTTACTCGATGTGGGCGGCGTTTCAGAACGCTCACTATGAGTTCGGTAATTACCTGTCGCCGTTCTATTCTCCCGTTTTATTCGGGGATTCGGCGCACACCTGGTTCGGCCCAAAACCCGGGTGGTGGCCCAATTTCCTCCCATTTTCGCCGGCTCTTCTGATTCTGCCTTTCCCCGCGCTGTTTCGCTTTACCTGTTACTACTACCGCGGGGCGTACTACAAAGGCTTCT
Source organism: Gemmatimonadota bacterium (assembly GCA_030775065.1). Taxonomy (GTDB): domain Bacteria; phylum Gemmatimonadota; class Gemmatimonadetes; order Gemmatimonadales; family Gemmatimonadaceae; genus UBA4720. The sequence goes on from JALYJX010000161.1 coordinate 5,438, forward strand.
GGTCGGATCCGCCGAACTGTGCTGTCGGTGAGCCCCGCAAAGGCTATCGCGGAGAAGCGTCGTTTCCGCTGATACTTCAGAACATCCACCGGTATTTCCTCTACATCGCCCTCCTTTTCATCGTCGTTCTCTCATATGACGTGTGGAAGGCGCTCTGGTTCGTCAATCCGGCAACCGGGACGGAAGAGTTCGGGATCGGCGTGGGTACGCTGCTCCTGGCCGCGAACGTAATTCTTCTGAGCGGCTACACATTCGGATGCCACTCTCTGCGGCATCTGGTGGGTGGATATCTCGATCGGCTATCCCGTGCCCCAGTTCGCAAGAAAGCTTACGACTGCGTCAGCTGCCTCAATCGCGGACACATGCGCTGGGCGTGGTGCAGCCTGGTAATTGTCGGGTTCTGCGACATCTACGTTCGTCTTCTCTCGATGGGTGTCTGGACGGACTGGAGACTAGTGTAGTGGCCGATTACGAGACCCACGCCCACGATGTTCTTGTGGTAGGGGCGGGCGGCGCGGGACTCAGGGCCGCGATAGAGGCAGCGAAGTCCGGAGCCCGGGTGGGGCTCGTCTGCAAATCACTGCTCGGCAAGGCGCACACCGTGATGGCTGAGGGCGGTGTCGCGGCCGCACTGGCGAATGTCGACGATCGCGACAGCTGGCGAGTCCATTTTGCCGACACTATGCGCGGAGGGCAGTACCTCAACAACTGGCGGATGGCCGAGCTGCACGCGAAAGAAGCGCCTGACAGAGTCCGCGAGCTCGAGGCGTGGGGCGCAGTTTTCGATCGGACGCCTGACGGGCGCATTTTGCAGCGCAATTTCGGCGGACATAAGTATCCGCGCCTCGCGCACGTGGGGGACCGCACGGGGCTGGAGATGATTCGCACTCTCCAGGACCTTGCAGTGCAGATGGGAATCGACGTGCACATGGAGTGCACCGTGGTGGACCTCATCAGGGACGGCGATCGAATTGCCGGAGCGTTCGCGTACGACCGCGACCGTGGCCGCTTCAAGGTTTTCGAGAGCCGGGCGATCGTGCTCGCAACCGGCGGCATCGGCCAAGCCTTCAGCGTTACGAGCAACAGCTGGGAGTATACCGGCGACGGTCACTCGCTCGCGTACCACGCCGGTGCAGCGCTTCAGGACATGGAATTCGTCCAGTTCCATCCTACGGGCATGGTGTGGCCCCCCAGCGTGAAGGGGATTCTCGTAACCGAAGGCGTGCGCGGCGAGGGCGGCATACTCGTCAACCGCGAGGGCCGGCGGTTCATGTTCGACGATATTCCGGAGAATTACCGAAGCCAGACGGCTGACAATGAAGAGGAAGGGTGGCGCTACGTTCAGGGCGACAAGAGTGCGCGGCGTCCCCCCGAGCTGCTCACGCGAGATCACGTCGCGCGCGCCATCATCCGCGAGGTGCGCGAAGGCCGCGGGAGTCCGCACGGTGGTGTCTTCCTGGACATCTCCTGGATCAAGTCGAAGATGCGCAACGCCCCGGCACACATCAAAAAGAAGCTCCCGAGCATGTACCACCAGTTCAAGCAGCTGGCGGACATCGACATCACGGCAGAGCCGATGGAAGTCGGTCCGACTACGCACTATGTGATGGGCGGCGTGCGGGTCGATGGAGACAGTCAGATGTCTACGTTGCCCGGATTGTTCGCCGCCGGCGAAGCAGCGGCAGGCCTGCACGGCGCCAATCGACTTGGCGGAAACTCGCTGTCCGACCTTCTCGTGTTTGGCATGCGCGCGGGGGAATACGCGGCGAAGTATGCGGCCGACACGCCGCCGGCGAGGATTCCACCCGACGAAGTCGACGCTGCGGCAAAGGCTGCGCTCGAGCCTTTCGGACGCGCGACGAACGGGAGCTCGGCCGAAGGCCCGTACCAGGTTCAGTACACCCTTCAGGAGATGATGCAGGACCTCGTGGGAATCGTTCGGCGGCAGGAGGAGATGCAGTGCGCCCTGGATGGAATAGCTGCTCTCAGATCGCGGGCAGCGACTGTATCCGTCACCGGTAATCGTGAATACAACCCGGGCTGGCACACCGCTCTCGATCTCGAGAATCTCCTGATCGTCTCGGAGGCGGTCACGCGCTCGGCGCTCGAGCGGCACGAGAGCCGAGGTGCGCAGTTCCGCGAGGATTATCCGGAGAAAGATCCGGCTTACGCCAATTTCAACATCACGGTCACGCGGGGCAGGGAAGGTGAGATGATCGTGAGCCGTGTGCCGATTCCGCCAATGCGCGACGACCTCATGCAGATCGTGGAGGAGAACAAGTGACTGCGACAGCGAGGGGGCCAGACTCGCACGACATCGTCAAGAGCGGTCAGAAAGCGGCTGAGCGCAGCGACCAGAGCGCCGGTGGTGAGGCGAAGCGCGCGACATTCCGCGTCTGGCGCGGCGATTCGGCGAGCGGCGACTTCAAGAACTATGAGACTTCGGTTTCCGAGGGCATGGTAGTCCTCGACGCGATACATCAGATCCAGGCTGAGAGCGCGAACGACCTTGCCGTTCGGTGGAATTGCAAGGCCGGCAAATGCGGCTCATGCTCCGCCGAAGTGAACGGGATGCCGCGCCTGATGTGCATGACGCGCCTCAACGATCTCGATCTCGACGAGCCGGTGACTGTCGAGCCGATGCGGACTTTCCCGCTCGTGCGCGACCTCGTGACTGATGTGTCGTGGAATTTCGAGGTCAAGAAG
>JALYJX010000162.1 GCA_030775065.1 Gemmatimonadota bacterium
TGATGAGCGTGTGCAACAGACGGTTTTCAGCTACGCAATTCGCGCTGTTATCGAGCCTGATGGCAGCGAGTCGCGACATTCTCGTCGCACCGGCAGGCAGAATCGCCGAGCTCACAGGCTGGCCGGGGTTCTTCCTCTTCACTGTGGCTTCGGCGGCACCCGCCTTGTTGCTGCTGCCGATAGTAGCGCCCTGGGGACAGGATATGCCCCGTTTCGCCGCGGAGCGCGAAGGTGATTCAGCAGCCGAGGCGGATTCGGACGAAGTCGCCAGCCTGGAGGCGAACGCTACGGATCAGTCTGATGGTGTGGGCCCGGCGGGGCAGCCGCGAAAACGTTAGCTCGTGATCTCGGGCCGCTCTGGTGCGGCCCGACGCAGCCGCTCAGGCCGCTGGCTTCTCAGGCGGGTCTGGCTTATCAGTCGTGAACCGCGCTGCGACGACCGTGACGTTGTCCGGCGCGCCGGTCTCGAGGGCTCTTTTCACGAGCAGCGTGCAGAGGCTGTCGAGAGTCTCGTTGTCGGTGGCCATCTTCGCGATTTCGCTCGAGGTGAGCTGGTTCGAAAGCCCATCGCTGCAGAGAAGCACCACATCTCCGTCCTGCATTCGGTCTCGCGTCAGCTCCGGCACGACGGCCTCCTCCGGCCCGAGCGCCTGGAGAATGATATTTCGGTGCTCGCTCTTCTCGGCTTGTTCCTGCGACATCTTGCCGGCATCGACCATTCGCTGAACGAGCGACTGATCCTTCGTCATCTGCTTGGCAGCTCCGTCCCTCACGATGTACGCCCGGCTGTCACCGACCTGGGCGAAGTAGATCATCCCGTTGACCGTGAGGGCGAGCGTAGCCGTCGTGCCCATTCCGTGGTGCGACCGATTCTGGACGGCATGCGCATGAATGGCGCGATTCGCCAAAAAAAGCGCCTGCTGGAGCGCGTCCGCGACGATGACGGTCCCGCGAAGCCCGCCGCGATGCCATCGGTCGCGAAGGTATTCGTACGCGATCGTCGTTGCCATCGAGCTTGCGATCTCGCCCGACGCAGCTCCTCCAACCCCATCCGCAACCATCAGAACGGCGGGAACGGCCTCCACCTTGAGAACGGGAGAGTCGTTTTCGCTCACGCTCTTGCCGGAGACCAGGTCGCCGAAGAGGAATGAATCCTCGTTGTGCTCCCGGATCAGTCCGACGTCGGTGCGGCCCGAGACTTCCAGCGTTCCATCGGGAAGCGCGGGGAATTCCGCGGTAAACGGCTCGACTGCCTTCATGCGATAAAACGCACGCCTGACGCGGGGGCAGGGGCGTCACAGGATGTTGTGGGGGTCGCAAGGGCGGGGCACGGCATCCGCGAGAATATAGGTTAGACGATGCGGGCGCGCCTAGAGACAAAAAAACGCCAAGTGTCCGCCGAACAAATCTGGTACCGACCATGCAATCAGGTTATGACGAGACGACAGAGGCTTGTGATGACTACCAGTAGATCGTTCCGCGTGGTTTTTGCCGCTGCATTTTCGGCCGGCCTGGCGGCGTGTGCGCCCCGGGCCGCCACGGTGCCGGTGCCGACCCCCACGCCGGTGCCAGCAGCGCCCGTCGTCCTCACTCCGGCTCCTCTTCCGCCGGCGAACACTGCTCTCCCGCCTGTACCGCACGTGACCGGGCCTCTGGAGATCAAGGTGGTCTATCCGACTGCGGGTCAGCTCATTCAGTCAAAGGACTCGAACTTCATATTTGGATCGGTGGGCAATGGCGACGCAGCGCTGACCATCAACGGCGTTCTGACGCCCGTCTGGCCCAACGGGTCGTTCATGGGATGGTTGGCTAACCCTCCCGCGAGCGCTCCTCAGTATGAGGTCGTCGCGGCGACGCGGACGGACACGGCCAGGCTCACGCATCCCATCAAGCTTCTTCCGCCGCCTTCCGCGACGCCGGCCTTCGTCGATACAGTACAGCGGCTGACACCGGCTCAGTACGCGACGTTGATTGGGCAGACAACCGTCGCGAATGACACCGATCGTGTCGTCACAGGTTACGCACCGACCGAAAGTCTCGACAGATGGTTCCTGCTGCCGGGGACTGTCGTGAGGGTCGATTCACTGAAAGGCGCGTATGCCTTCGTCCGCTTGGATAGCCAGCGAGTCGTGCGAATCGAGAAGCCTGAGATCAACCTGACCACACTGGTCGCGACCCCGCCGACTTTGCAGGCGGAAGCGTTCCGCATCGCCCCCGCACAGGAATGGGTCGACATCGTCATTCCAGTGAGTTCCCCGCCGCCCTACCTCATCGACGTGGGCGAGAACAGTCTGACATTGACATTTTACGGAACTGGCGGCTCGCCGCAAACGGCTGTGATTGTACCGACGCCCAGTTACGTGAGCTCGGTCGCCTCCAGTGTTTCGGGGCCGGAAATACGCTACACTATTTCATTACGCGGCCCGGTATTTGGTTTCCAGCGGCTTTGGCAGAATGGCCTTTTCACCCTCCGGGTTCGTAAGCCGCCGGCAATCGATCCGACCGATCCGCTTCGCGGACTTACGATCGCTGTCGACCCGGGGCATCCCCCCGGGGGAGCGAGAGGACCGACTGGATTCTGGGAACGCGAAGCTACGCTTCCGGTTGGATTCAAGGTCAGAGATCTCCTGCAGGCGCGAGGGGTGAACGTCTTGATGACGCGAGCCACTGCGGAAGCGGTCGATCTCAACCTTCGCCCGACGTTGGCCCGCCGCGCGAATGCGCACGCACTCGTCTCGATTCATTACAATGCGGTTCCCGATGGCATGAATCCGTTTCTCGCCCAGGGAACAACCACGTATCATTTCTGGAAACACTCAGAAGCGCTCGCCACCGCGATGCATCAGGCACTCGTCGCACAGATGGGCTTGCCGGACAAAGAAGTGAAGCGCTTCAACTACGCTGTCGTTCGTCCGGCGTGGATGCCGGCCGTACTCACTGAGGGTGCCTTCATGATGATGCCCGACCAGGAGGCGGCGAGTCGGACTCCGGAATATCAGGAGCGTTACGCCCGCGCGATTGTGGAAGGCCTCGAGCGCTACTTCCGATCGCTGGGTCAAGCGACTCGTTGAGCTATGCCCGTGCCGGCGCATCGCGGCGCCTACGGACGGGCGCAGCGATAGCCGGCGGCGCTCTGCTGGTGCTCATGAGCCTCATTCCACTCGCGCCGCTGTCTGCTCAGCTTGTTCCCAACGACGAGTGGAAGTCCATCCAGACGCAGCATTTTCGCGTGCATTTCACGCCACCGCTCGAGCAGCTCGCCCGTCACTCGGCCGCTACTGCCGAGCGCGCCTACGGGCTGCTATCGCGCGAGCTCGTTCCGCCCCGCGGAAAAATCGATCTCGTCATCGCGGACAACGTCGATTTTACAAACGGATACGCAACGCCCTTTCCGTCGAACCGGATAGTGGTTTACGCGCACCCGCCGGTGGACGAGATCGCGCTTCGCTACAATGCCGACTGGACCGAGCTCGTCATCACGCACGAGCTGGCGCACATTTTTCATCTCGACCGCACGAGAGGAATCTGGAAGCTCGGACGTTACCTCTTCGGACGGCATCCTGCGTTTTTTCCCAACGCCTACATGCCGGCGTGGATCACCGAAGGCCTGGCCGTCTACTACGAATCGAGAATCACGGGAACAGGAAGACTCGAGGGGTCGACTCACTACATGGTGGCGCGAGCGGCTGCTGAAGCCGGTTCGCTTCCGCGCCTCGGCGAGCTCTCGTCGGAGACCTCGCGGTTTCCGCGGAGTGAGGTTGTCTACACGTACGGCGGATTCATCTTCGACCATTTGTCGCGTACGCGCGGAGAGAAGACGATTCGTGATTTCGTCGAGCTGACGAGCGGTTCGATACTTCCGTTCACGCTGAACGGCAAGTCGCGGAAGGCGTTCGGCGTAAGCTTCGAGCGTGCATGGCGCCAGTGGGGCGATTCACTCCTCAGAACGGCGCAGCGTGGCAGGGCTCCGCTCGCCGGCTGGCGCGAGCTCACCTCGGAAGGGTGGATCGTATCAGCACCGCGCTGGCTGAGCGAGACAACACTGTTGTACGGCGCAGCAACGGGACGGGAAGTCTCTCACGCATACGCGCTCGGCCTCGACGGCTTGCAAAGAAAGATCGGACGGCGCAACGCGCCGGCTGTGAACGTTCCACTTCCGAATGGTGACGTGCTGTTCAGTCAGCCCGACCTCATCGACGCGTACCGCCTGCGCAACGATCTCTACGTACAGCGTGGTGGTGAGGAGGTCAGGCTCACGCACGGCGCGCGTCTGTCCGCGCCCGACGCCCGACGCGATGGAGCGATCGTCGCAGTGCAACAGGTACCGGGATCTACCCGCCTCGTGCGCGTGGCGGCCGATGGCAAACGCATCGTGCCCATCACGTCGGGCGCACTGGACGTGCAATGGGCTGATCCGCGCTGGTCTCCAGAAGGGGCGCGGATCGCGGCCGTTCGCATCCCGCGCGGGAACAGACCGGAGATCGTCATCCTCGACACTCTCGGCACTCAGCGGTTCTCCCGTCAGTTTGAGAACGCGGTTGCCGCATCACCGAGCTGGTCGCGTGACGGGACAAAGCTCTACATCTCATCGGATCACTCGGGGACAATGCAGGTGTACGCGCTGGACATCGCGCAGTCGCCGGGGACTTTGACGCGGCTGAGCGACGCTGTGACCGGACTGTTCAGCCCGGAGCAATCTCCGGATACCGAGCGGCTGGCAGCGGTGCTTTATGAGACGGACGGATATCATCTCGGGATCGCACCGTTGCCTCGCGCGCCCGGCGTCGCGAACGAATCAGCTGTGCGAGGGGCAAGAGCGCTGTGCACCGGGTGTCGGCTTCCGGACGCGATCTCACAAGTCCCGCTCATGCCGGAGTCAGGCGCCGCCAGGAGCTATTCGCCGTGGCGCTCCCTGCTGCCCACATACTGGGAGCCTTTGATCGAGAGCTCGACAGGTTTTGGGACGAGACTTGGAGCAGCGACCACAGGCACTGACATCGTCGGGCGGCATTCATATCTCGCGCAGGGGACTTTTAACACGAAGTATCGTGAGACCGAAGGGTTCGGCTTCTATCGGTACGCCGGGTTTGGTCAGCCATTGCTTGACCTTACCGCGGAGCAGTCGTGGGACCACGCTTCGATTGTGAATTCCGCGGAAGCAGTCGTTGGCGATCTCGCGCAGCGCTCGCGGATTTTTTCCGCGCGGGCAACCGTCACGCGACCGCGCGCGCGCAATTTCGCATCGGTCACGATAGGAGGAGATATCGAGACACGCGATTACACCAGCGACCCGGACACACTGCTCGCAGCACTGCCACCCCTCTATGCACAGACAATCCGGTATCCGTCGGTTTTCGGTGCCGCCGCGTGGTCGAACACCCGGCGTCCTCCACTCTCCATCTCGCGCGAGGACGGAGTCGCAGTTTCGGTCTCGGCTCGCCAGCGCTGGAGGAATTCCCCTGGGAATCTCCCGTCAGAAAATGCCGGTGTTGGGGGCTCGCGCAGCTCGAGTCGCAGCGTGGTTGGTGTGACGGCCGCGTACAAATCGCTCGACCTTCCTGGGTTCGCGCATCACGTAATTGCCGTGCGCGGGGCAGCGGGATACGCGGACAGCCGTGCGATCTCGGGCTTTTCCGCCGGCGGTCTCAGCGGAACGACGATCGAGGTGATCGGCGGAGTCGGGCTTGGCAACGAGCGCCGCACGTTCGGAGTGCGCGGATTTCCGCCGTCCGCGGAGCGCGGGATCCGGGCGTTCGCGGGATCACTCGAGTATAGAGCGCCGATTGCCGCACCGTCGCGACATGTGCGCTACATACCGCTGCTGTTCGACCGATTCTCGGCGACAGCGTTTGCCGATGCGGGACGCGCGTACTGTCCGGGCAGCGTGGTGCAGGCGTTGACCGTGTGCAGCAATCCTGGCGCTGCGAATCCGTGGCTGGCATCAGTTGGAGGAGAGCTCAACCTCGATGCGGCTATCTACTACGATGTGCCGGCGAGAATACGGCTGGGTTTTGCAGCGCCAATAGCGAGTCGCGAATACGGCCGGGCGAAATCGCTGAGTCTGTACCTCACGTTTGGGTCCTCGTTCTGATCCATCCTGTCCGATCTTGCTTTTGTAGCTTTCGCGAAAGAAAAAGCTTGACAAAGGTCGAAGGTCACACACGTGAAACCAGACAAGTTTTCCACCTTCCGAGGTGAATAACCGGCGGGAAATGTTCGGGCGCGCTTCATTCGTGATGTGGATAGCGTAAGTGATTGATACGTATTATCTTACATTAGCACTGGCGTGGAAACACGAACGGGGGTAGACTGCATCCCCCACGCCGGTCTGTGCCCGAAGAAATACGGCAACGTTTCAGCCCGTGATCCTTTCTTGACAATCGCTACCACCCGCGGAGAGTTGTATTGATGCCAACGCCTGCCACCACCGCCCCGGGACCTGCTCAGCTCAATCCGAACGCGCGAACGGTCATCGAAAAGCGCTACCTCATCAAGGACGCGACGGGCACGCCTACCGAACAGCCGGAGGACATGTTCTGGAGAGTCGCGACGACGGTGGCCGAGGCGGACAGACGTTATGGCGCCGGTGAGCCTGCGGTCTCGCAGCTTGCGCGCGATTTCTACGCGCTGATGACAGAGCGGCGCTTCGAGCCGAATTCTCCAACGCTCATGAACGCCGGGCGGCCGCTTGGCCAGCTCTCCGCGTGCTTCGTGCTGCCCATCGAGGACTCCCTTTCGAACGGACAGAACGGCATCTACGACACGCTCCGCGCAATGGCGCTGATTCATCAGTCAGGCGGCGGCACCGGCTTCAGCTTTTCGCGTTTGCGCGGCCAAGGGTCGATGGTGCGCTCCACCACAGGTGTCGCCTCCGGACCAGTTTCATTCATGAAGCTGTACGACGCTTCGACCGACGCCGTGAAGCAGGGCGGAACGCGGCGCGGCGCGAACATGGGAATTCTTCGCGTCGATCACCCCGACATCATGGACTTCATCACCTGCAAGGAAGACCTGTCGCAAGCGACGAACTTCAACATCTCAGTCGCAGTCACGACGAAGTTCATGGACGCGGTGAGAGCCGGCACTTCGTACGACCTCATCGACCCTTCGACGGGAAAGGCGGTGGGCCAGCTCGACGCGCAGCAGGTGTGGGGAAAGATGATCGAGGACGCCTGGCGCACCGGAGAGCCCGGGTGCTTCTTCGTCGACGAAGCAAACCGCTACAATCCGGTGCCGCACGTAGGGAGTTATGAGGCAACCAACCCTTGCGGCGAGCAGCCGTTGCTGCCGTACGATGTCTGCAACCTCGGCTCCATAAACGTCGGCTGCTACGTGAAGGAAGGGGCGATGGATTGGCCGGCTTTTGCCCGCGACATCCATCTCTCCGTGCGCTTCCTCGACAACATCATCGACGTCAACAAGTACCCGCTCCCCGAGATCGACGCGCTTTCCAAGCGCATCCGTCGCATCGGATTTGGAGTCATGGGCTTCGCGGACGCGCTCGTAAAGCTTGGGATTCCATACAATTCTGATGAGGGCGTCGCGTTCGGCCGCAAGCTTCAGCAGTTCGTGGATGCCGAGTCGAAGCGCGAGAGCGAGAGGCTGGCTGACGAGCGCGGACCGTTCCCCGAGTGGGCACGCTCCATCTGGGGCCCGGACGAGACCTGTGCACGCGGGCCGGCCCGCGAGCGGATCCGTCCGATGCAGATGCTGCGCAACTGCAACGTCAACACGGTCGCGCCGACAGGGACGATCTCGATCATCGCGGGGTGCTCCTCCGGAATCGAGCCGCTTTTTGCCGTTGCGTTCATGCGGAACCAGGCCGGCGTGATGATGCCGGACGTGAACGAAGACTTTCTCGCGATCGCAAAGCGCGAAGGGTGGTACTCGGACGAGCTCATCGAGAAGATCGCGAAGCAGGGACACATCCATTTCGATGAGGTGCCCGAGAAGTGGCAGCGTGTGTTCGTCACTGCGCATGACATCACTCCGGCGTGGCACGTCAGAATGCAGGCGGCTTTCCAGGAGCACTGCGATTCCGCCATCTCCAAGACGACGAACTTCCCACACACTGCCACGCCCGACGACGTGCGAGCGATCTACGAGCTGGCGTACGAGCTTAAGTGCAAGGG
>JALYJX010000163.1:0-5378 GCA_030775065.1 Gemmatimonadota bacterium
ACATGATCTTGCCTGCTTTCCCCGAGGCGAAGGCATCCGGCTTGATTATTGTGAGAGTCCTGCTTCCAGCCATATCGTTGTCCTGTAGTGACTTGGTTATTGTTGCCTGAGAAGTTGCACGACATCGATCGGACGCCTTGCGACGGCGATTCCGTTCTTCTCGAAGGCCTCCATCTTCTCGGCCGCGGTTCCGGCCGATCCCGAGATTATGGCGCCAGCGTGGCCCATGCGGCGTCCGGGCGGGGCGGTCTGCCCGGCGATGAACCCGACCACCGGCTTGTTCATCTTTGCTTTCACGAATGCCGCCGCTTCCTGCTCGTCAGTGCCGCCGATCTCGCCGATCATGACGACGGCCCGGGTATCAGGATCGGCCTCGAACGCCGCGAGGCAGTCGATGAAGCTGGTCCCGTTTATCGGATCGCCTCCGATCCCGACACAGGTCGTCTGTCCGAGGTTGGCCCCAGTCATCTGGAAGACCACCTCGTAGGTCAGCGTTCCGGAACGACTGACGAGGCCGATTGGCCCCGGCGCGCAAATTCTGCCGGGGATAATGCCGACCTTCGATTTTCCTGGAGAGATGAGGCCGGGACAATTTGGTCCAAGCAGGCGTGCGCCTTTTTCCCTCACGAACGGGTAGACCTTCGTCATGTCGAGCACAGGGACGCCTTCGGTGATGCAGACGATGAACGGAATTCCGGAATCCGCCGCTTCCATCATCGCGTCGGCCGCGAACATCGGTGGAACGTAGATCACCGACGCGTTCGCCCCGGTCTCCGCTACTGCCTGTTCAACGGTGTTGAAGATCGGCACCGTCTCATCGAATTTCTGCCCGCCCTTTCCGGGAGTGACACCGCTGACGACCCGCGTGCCGTACTCGATCATTTGTCGCGCGTGAAATGAGCCGTCGCGGCCGGTAATGCCCTGAACGAGGAGCCGCGTGTCGTTATCGATGAATATGCTCACGCCGCTTGCTTCCCCGTCGCGAGCGCCACCGCTTTCTGGACGGCTTCATCCATGTCGGTCATCGCGACGAAGCCATTCTCCTCGAGGACCTTCACCGCAATCTCTTCGTTGGTCCCGGTGAGCCGGATCACGATCGGCACCTTGAGAGGATTGAGCTTTGTCGCGGTCACGATTCCATTTGCGACATCGTCCGTGCGTGTTATTCCGCCGAAGATGTTGAACAGAATTGCCTTCACATTCGGATCGGCGGTGATGATGCGCAGCGCGGCGACTACTTTTTCAGGATTGGACGAGCCCCCGATGTCCAGGAAATTCGCGGGCTCGCCGCCGTAGTACTTCACGAGATCCATCGTTGCCATCGCGAGCCCCGCGCCGTTCACGACGCAGCCCACGTTTCCGTCGAGCTTGATGAACGTGAGGCTTGCGTTCCGTGCTTCGACCTCGCTCGGCGCCTCCGCGGTTTCGTCGCGGAGAGCGGCAATGCTCGGGAGACGATCGAGCTCGTTGTCGTCGACGACCATCTTTGCATCGAGAGCGACGACGTCTCCCGAGGGCGTCGTGACCAAAGGATTTATTTCCGCCAGCGACCCTCCGCTGGCGATGAACGCCGCGTACAGCTGCTGCATGATCTTCGCGGCCGCGCGCGCCTGCTTCACGTCGACGTAGAGAAAGAAGCCGAGCTCCATTGCCTCGTAGGTGCGCAGCCCGTACCGCGGGTCGACCGCGTGCCTGCGGATTTTGTCGGGCGTTTTTTCCGCCACCTCCTCGATGTCGATGCCGCCCGCGGGACTCACCATGAACACAGGAAGCTTCGATGCGCGATCGACGATCACTCCCACGTAGGCTTCGGTCGCGATGTCGGCCGCCGGCGTGACGAGAACCTTTTTTACCGGAAGACCCTTGATCGTCAGGGCAAGTATTCGCGCGGCGGCTTCGCGGGCTTCTTCCGGCGTTTTCGCGAGCTTCACCCCGCCGGCCTTTCCCCGTCCGCCCGCATGCACCTGCGCCTTGACCACAACTGTACCGCCGAATCTTCTCGCGATCTTCTCGGCTTCCTCGGGAGTGGTTGCTACCTCGCCGGGCGGGATTGGGATTCCAGCTGCGCGAAAAATCTCTTTCGCCTGGTACTCGTGGATATTCACAGGACGGATTCCTTCATCGGTTATTCCTTATCCTCTGGCATCTATGACGGAGGTTTCCTCCAGATTCGGCGGATTATCCGGATTGAGTCGTACCGGCGTAAAGCTAGTCCTCGCGACTAGGCAATTTTCTTTCTTTGTTTTTAACAACAAAAACTCGTGATGCTGGGTGGCGTTTCGCCCGCCTTGGCGCCAGCTCGCAGACAATCCGGTAAATCCGTCGAATCTGGTCGAACCTTCCGTCATAGATGCCGGATGAGCGATCTGCCGGCACAGCGCACCGGGAACTTAACGGGCAATAGTGGTTCCCGCCCGACCGTGAACTGCTTCCATTCCCTGACTCAACTCGGCGATGATTGCGCGGCCCCCGGTCTTGCTGACGAAGTCCGCTGCCGCGCGAACCTTGGGCGCCATGCTGCCTTCCCCGAACGCCTTCGCCGAGTCTAGCGCTCGAGCTTCATCAACACTCAGTCTGGATAGCGCACGCTTCGCGGGCGTTCCCCAATCGGCGTACACGGCGTCGACGCTGGTGAGGATCAACAGCAGCTCCGCGCCCAGCTCCGCGGCGAGCACCGCGGCGACCGCGTCCTTGTCTATGATTGCATCAACACCCTCGAGGTTCTTCAGCGCATCGGTGTAAACCGGGACTCCGCCGCCGCCGCAGGCGATGACAATCGTTCCACTCTCGACGAGCGGCTTGATGATCTCCATGTCGTGAATGCCGCGAGGAACCGGGCTCCCCACTACGCGGCGGTACATCCCGGTGGAATCCTGCTTTACTGCGTGCCCTTCACCGATGAGCGCAGAGGCCCTTTCCCCGGGTATGGCATGTCCGATGAATTTCGACGGGTTGTGCAACGCACTGTCCGATGGGTCGACCTGGACTTGCGTGACGATCGTCGTAACGGAACGAGCGATGCCGGCTTTGCGCAGCGCATTGTCCAGCGACTGCTGGATCATGTAGCCGATCCATCCTGCCGTCGCCGCGACGAGGACTCCCAGGGGCAGCGGCTCGACGTCCGCGCGCGCAACCTCGTTGCGGATGAGCTCATCACCAACCTGTGGTCCGTTGCCATGAACGACGCAGAGGCGCCAGCCGTCGCGTGCGAGGTCCACGATTGCCGCCAGACTCTCGCGCGTATGGCGGAACTGGTCGGCGATCGTCGATCGTTCGCCGGGCGGGGACAGCGCGTTCCCTCCCAGCGCGACAACCGCCGTTCGGTGTCCATCACTCACGTCCAATCAACGCCCCAAGCGAGTCATAAGCCGCCGCAAACGCGGTGAGGTTGCCGGATGCAAGTGCCTGCCGCATTCGCGCGTACAGCCGCGACACCTCGCGCCGAAAGACGCTGTCTGTGGGAGACGAGCGCTGGCCGGGTCGCCCTTCCGCCACACTCAACGGATTGGCCGTAAGCGCGTCGAGGATGTCAGGCCTTCCGGCCCGGAACGTCGCCGGAAACCGGGCGCGCCACGCGACGGCGACGGGGTCGGGCGCCGGGCTCGAAACGATAGCGGTGCGGCCAGTCCTCGAGTTGACCAGAGCGGTTCCCGCATGTTTGAAATAGGAGCGTTCCTCGCCGGCGAGAGTGAAATGCGCGCTCAGTGGATACGTCGCGGAGGCGGAGTAGAGCTCCACCACCCACATGACAGTATCCCCGAGAAATGCGGGACTGACTCTACTGCCCTGCGCGAAAACCGGTGCGAGCAACCGCAGCCGATCGCGAACGTCTCGAATGCGCACGACTCGCGCCGTCGGCGGAAACGCACCCCAGATAAGGTCCAGACGCTGTTCCGCCCAGGCGTGAGCGAGACGGCTCAGTCCACTTCCGAGGGCTGGCGCTGGAATGGCCGCCGCCGGGCTAACGATTGCAGCGGTGTGCGAGCCCGGGTACACGAGCATCCTTTCCTTCTCTTCCTCGATAAGCCCTGCGGAACGCGCCGAGTCTCCGAAACCGGAAAAGCGATTGATCTCGGTGGGCGCGCCCGGAGACGCGGGGCCTTCGCGATAAGCACGCCGCGTGAACGCTGCTCGCGTCGCTGCGTATGGCTGCTGCTGCCTCGTATCGATGCTCGACGCGGCGAACCTGCGCGCGACCGAAGGAAGAACGAGGTCGAGCGCAATCGAGAAAACGAGAACTGCGCTTATCGTGAAGAAGATCGTCCTCAGCTGGCCGGTCCACCCGCTGACGAGAACCAGTGCTGCTGCCGCGACGGTGACCACCGACAACGACAGATATGCCGGGATGAGCCACTGGTGGTCTATATAGGAGAACATTCCGTTCACGCCTGTTCCGTCGATCAACAGGCGGTAGCCGGCGAGGCGGTAGTTCCACGCCGTGACCAGCAGAAACAGAGCGCCGAGCACTGCCAGGTGTCGGCGCACGTGAACCGACAATCGAATCGCCCCTCTTTCCCAGCGCATACTCGGGGTCAGCGCATAGAGCCCTATGACAACGGCCGACACACTGACGAGCACGGTGAGCACCCAGGTGTAGGCGCTGAGCTCCAGCGGCAGCCACGCGACATAGAAGCTCAAGTCCATCCGGAAAAACGGGTCCCTCTCGCCGAACAGTACGCCCGTTCTGATCAGAGCGAGATGCTCCCAGCGGGGGACGACAATCGCGGCGAGAAGCGCGACTGCCACCGACAGGATTACAACTCCCCTGTCGAGATACCGCGCCGGTACCGCCTCGCCAAACTCCACGTTTCCCAGTCGCCGTGGGAAAGCAAGTGAGACGATGCTCCGGCGAATGGCGAAGAGATTGATCAGCGCAAAAATGCCGGCCACCACAGCCGAGACCGTGTGGATCAGGGCGACGTCCCCCGCGCGCTCGCTCCACAGCGCTGGTGCATCGAGCGCGCTGTACCAGCTGTAATCGGCGTAAACCACCGCCAGAATGCGCCCGAGGAGGAGAACTGCCGCAGCAGCGGCGAGCCCGAAGAGGAGCCGCCGCCCCGGCGTCATCTCAAACCTGCACTCCGTGCTGCCGGAGCCATGCTTCCATTTCCGACCGGATTCTCTGCAGATCTTTCTGCGTTCTGGCTTCGAATCTCATCACGAGGACGGGCTGTGTGTTGGAAGCGCGAATCAGGCCCCAGCCGTCCCCGAAGAGGACCCTCACGCCGTCCACGTCAATCACTTTGTGGGACGCGGCAAAGTGCTTCTTCGCTTCCTCGACAATGCCGAACTTCATGTTGTCCGGGCATGCAACACGAAGCTCGGGGGTCGAGACGAATCGCGAGACATCGGCCAGCATCTCGTGGACGGACCTTCCG
>JALYJX010000163.1:5388-8048 GCA_030775065.1 Gemmatimonadota bacterium
ATTCTGAGCAGCCGCGCCGCGCCGTAAAGCGCGTCGTCGAATCCGTAAAATCCTTCCGCGAAAAACATGTGCCCCGACATCTCGCCGGCAATCGGGGCTCCAGTCTCGTGCATTTTCTCTTCGATCAGCGAGTGGCCTGTCTTCCACATCACCGGCTTGCCGCCAGCCTTTTCTATCGATTCCGGCAGCGCCTGTGAGCACTTCACGTCAAAGATGATCGGCTGGCCTTTCCCTTTTCTTGCGATGACGTCCCTCGCGTAGATGATGAGGAGGTGATCGCCCCAGATGATTTCACCGGTGTCGTCGACGACGCCGATCCGGTCCGCGTCCCCGTCGAACGCGATGCCCACGTCCGCCTTGTCCTGCGCAACGGCGGCGATGAGATCTCGGAGATTGTCCGGAATCGTGGGATCCGGGTGATGGTTGGGAAATGTCCCGTCGCTCACACAGAAAAGACATCGAGCGTCGATGCCGAGTCGCTCGAAAAGCATTGGTGCCACCAACGCGCCCGCGCCGTTGCCGGCATCGACAACGACCTTCAGCTCGGGCGGCAGCTGCCCGATGCGAGCGACGATATCGTCGATGTACGGTCCAATGACAGCCTCACTGCGAATCGCTCCGTCCCGCTCGCTTTGCGGAAAATTGCCGGCCGCGGCGATGCCGTACATGTGCTGAATGTCGGCACCGTAGATCGACCGCGTCTCCAGCCCGAGCTTGAATCCATTGAACTCGGGTGGATTGTGCGAGCCTGTAATCGTTATTCCACCGACAACATCGAGCTTGTGCTGAGCCCAATAGGAGACAGGAGTCGGAACCACGCCGATGTCTACGACATCGAATCCACTCTCCATCAGGCCGGCAACGATCTCGCGGTGCAGGTCTATACCGCTCGGGCGGTTGTCGCGTCCAACGGCAATTGCTCCCGCCACTTTCTTTTCGACGAGGAAGGCGGCATACGCGCGAGCGACTAGACGGGCCACTTCCGGCGTCAGATCCTCTCCAGCGATGCCCCTGATGTCGTACTCGCGGAAGATTTCCCGCGACAAGGCAGTCATGGAGCGGACGACGCAGCCGAAGTCGGCGCGGGAAGAGCCGCTGTTGCGGCGGGTTTTTCCACGGAAAGCTTGCTGCGCTCGGTCCAGCGAACCACTGAGTTCGGCAGGATCCCGAGTACGATTATCAGGACAGCAGCGCCGGCGACAACGAAGCGGGTCCACGTGCCCGCGGGAGGTGGCACGTAGGCATCAGCCTTCCTCGGCCGCATGAACATCACCATCACCACATAGAGGTAGTAGCCTGCCGAGACGACGCTCGTGATGACAAGAATCACGGCGAGGCGCGTCTGCGGGTTGGGTGCCTCAAGCGCGGACTGAATTATCCAGTACTTCGCGAGAAAGCCGATTCCGCCGAAAACCGGAAATCCCAGCAGCGCCAACATGAAAATGGCCATCGCGATTGCGTTTCTCGGCTGCACGTGCCAGAGGCCGGAGTAGCCGTCGATGTCGAGATTTTCGCCGGCGTCGCCCTGTGCAACGATCACCCCGAACGCCCCAAAGGTCGCCAGAGTATAGGCCAGGAGGTAGAACATGAATGCCGAAGTCGCCGCCGGCGTGCCGATGGCGACGGCGACGAGGATGTATCCCGCATGTGCGATGCTCGAGTACGCGAGCATCCGCTTGATGTTCTTCTGCGCGAGCGCGACGAGATTGCCTACGACCATCGTCACGGCGGCCAGCCACCATACTGGCCCATGCCAGCTCTCGCCGAGGCCTGGGAATGCTTCGAGCCAGACGCGGAGAAATGCGGCGAAAGCCGCAGCCTTTACGGCTGCAGCCATGTAAGCGGTGGTCGGGGTTGGCGCGCCCTCATAGACGTCGGGCGCCCACATGTGAAATGGAACTGCGGCAACCTTGAAGCCGAACCCGACGAGCAGCAGCGCAACACCGACGACGAGAAAAGCGTTGCCGGCAAGCGCCAGCTCGCGGACGCGCGATCCGATGTCCGCGAGATTCGTCGTCCCGGTCGCACCGTAGACGAGGGCGATTCCATACAGAAGGAATGCGGTCGAGAATGCGCCGAGAAGGAAATACTTGATTGCGCCTTCGGCGGAGCGCTCGCTCCGCCGGTTGAGCCCCGCCAGCACGTACACGGCAACTGACATGATCTCGATTCCGAGGAACACGATCATCAGATCGCGCGCGGCGGCGAGAGTCATCATTCCGGAGGTGGCGAAGAGCAGCAGCACATGCGACTCGCCGGCTGTGATTCCCTGTCTCGCGTTGTAGTCCATCGACAACGCGATTGTCGCGATCGTCGCGATGAGGAAGACGAGGTCGGCGCTCCACCGGAAATTGTCCATCGCAATCACACCGTTCCCGGCCGTGTCGCCCTTGGCAACGTAGTATACGATCGCCAGGGCGACCGAGACGCAAAGGATTATGCTGGCGATTCCGATCTGCCTCTGGTGCGCCTCCGATTCGGGGCGCCATGCCGACCACAGGAGCAGCAGCATCGCCCCGCCCATCAGAAGGAGATCGGGCCCGAGGGCCGTCATCAGCTGCGAGGGAATCGCAAGATTGAGCGTCATTGCGTGCCATCCGTCTCGGCTGCAACCGTTGTCGTCGGGACCGTGGCCGGGGGCGCGCCTGCCTGTACCTGGG
>JALYJX010000164.1 GCA_030775065.1 Gemmatimonadota bacterium
CCGGATCGCCTGACCCGTGAGGCCGGCAGTGACCGGGAACCTTACGAATGCGGGCGGTCCGATTCCGCTCCACGCGAAGACGTGAGCGTCCTCGGGGCCGATGTCGTAAATCCCAACCCAGCGATACGGGCCAATTCGGCAGATTATTTCCGCGGCTCTTGTCGCGAGATATTTTCGGTCTCGCCGCTCGGCTGCGATGACCCTGAGGAGATCCACGACGGCGATGGTTCCGCTGGTGGACAAGAGCGTCTCTTCGCCGGTGGGACGTTTTGGGACGAACTCGTCCTCTGGGTAACCCGTTGATTCAGCCATTGAAGGTCCGGATTGGCGCTCGAGCGCGCCCGTTCCTAAACAAATGTGGAACGTGCCTTGCGTTCAGGCAATGCATCGAACGCCGATAACCATGGAGTGAATGAGTCATGGGCAATAAGGGTAAGATAATCGGCCTGCTTCTGCTCCCGGTCGCGGGGATTCTGATCAATGCGGCTCGCGCGGAATACCTGAAACCGCGAGACGCGGGCGCCCAGCAGCCTGCAACCATCCGGCTCCGAGCCGATTTGTCGGACAAGATTCTCTACGTCCAACAGAACGGAAAAGTCGTCAAGACTTATACCTTCGCGGACGGAAGTGCGAAGTATCCGACACCAAAGGGCACATTCAGGGTTGGTAAGGTGATCTGGCACCCGGCGTGGGTACCGCCCGAGTCAAAATGGGCGAGGAAAAAAACGGCAAAAGATCCCGGTGAGCCCGGCAATCCAATGAAGCTCGTGAAGATTTTCTTCAAGGAGCCGGACTACTATATCCATGGGACAGACCAGCTCGAGTCGATTGGCAGCTCCGCGTCGCACGGCTGCATCCGCATGGACCCTGTTGAAGCAGCCGAGCTCGCCATCCGCCTGATGGAAGGGAGCGGTGCCAGGAAGGATGCGGACTGGTATCAAAACGCGATCGAGAAGGGCCAGACGCGAAGCGTCGTCCTGCCGCGCCGAGTAGAGATGGTTATTACGGGCTAGGCTTCTTCGCGGCGGCTAGCTCCGCTCGAAACTTCGCTGCTGCATCCTTCTGCCCGAGTTCAGCTTCCCATGATGAGCTTTGTCAATGCGGGCGTCTCGCCAGAAAGACGGGCGTAGATCGCAAGCTGACCGCGATGATATTCCTCGTGCGAGATGCCGTGGTGCAGCCAGGCGATTCGCGACGCGGGCACACCGTTGAACTGGCGGATTGGCTTTGAAAGCTGCTCGGCACCGGCTGCGCGAAGTCCGTGATCCCCTTCCGCATGACTCCGTCGCAGCAGTTCCACGGCTTCCTGTTTGGAAGACGCGACGTCGCTCTCGTTCACGTACTCACCAATGAGCGCCGCATACGACTTCCGCTGGAAGTCGCCGTCCGGGCGGCTCAGCTCTCCCGCCATGAGCTTTCCCGACTCAACAATGTGATTTGCAAGGTCGAGCGCACTGCGACTCAACCCAGCCGGCGGTTCGCGGAGCTTTGATTCCGGGAGATTCACGAGCTCGGCGATTATCCCGTCGCGAGTGTACCGCCAGGCTTCCAAAAGCTCTTCAAGGAATTGCATGCGGCTGGTCTCCGGGTTGATCTGAGTCTGACGACCAATCTACACCGGGCAGAGACAGTGAGATAAAGCGGGTCTCACCGTTCGGAAGGGCGTCCGACCGCCCCCGCGATATCCTGTTCCACTATGCGATGCAGTTCCCGAGTGTGGCCCCACTCACGTTCTGCCTGCGCATCCGAGGTTGCAACGACGACAAGCTCCAGCGCCGGAACGACGAAAATGAATTGTCCGCCATATCCCCAGGCGTAGTGGACCGGGATGCCCCTGGTTCGACGCGTCCACCATCCGTAGCCGTATCCGTTCCCGTTGAAGGGAGAGACGGTGCGAGGAACGAGTGAGCTGTCCACCCATTGCGGCGGGATGATCTCACGGCCGCCGGCCGTTCCGCGATCGAGGTACAGTTGTCCGATCTTCAACATGTCGCGCGGGGTGAGGTACAGATCGTTGCCTCCGAAAAAGATCCCCTGGGGGTCACGCTGCCACGGCCGCAGCTCGATGCCGAGCGGAGCCGCCAGGTAACGTTGCGCAAAGCTGTAGGTGCTCATCCCGCTGGCGCGGGTGATGATCGCGGACAGCAGGTGCGAGGATGCGGTGCTGTACTGCATCGGTCCACCAGGTTCGGCGACCATCGGGCGCGAGAGCGCGTACTGAATCCAGTTGCGGCTGCTGACCCAGGCGCCGTAGTTGTCGAAGCTCGTCGATTGGAGTCCCGAGCGCATCGAGAGAAGATTCCCGACGGTAATGGCGCGTTTCCTTTCGTCGAGCCCGGCCGTTTCCCGCGGGAGCAGCTCACCTATTGTCTGATCGAGCCCGCGAACATGGCCTTTCGCGATGGCAATGCCGACGAGAGCCGACATAACGCTCTTGGAGGCGCTCTTGATGTTGGAACGTCTCTCGCGCGTTGCGCCGCCGTAATACCGCTCCCGGACGACATTCCCCTTCCATTGCACGATGAGACTGCGCAGCCGTGGCAGCCGCGCGGCCCGAGCGTACGCGCTGTCCAGCAGCACGCTGTCGAGCTGAGACGCGGCGGGTGAGTCGCTGGGACGAGAAACATCGATACGGCGATCGCCATCCGCGCAACCGATAACGCACGACAGCGCAAGAATTGGGGCCCCGACAAGCATCGGTAAATCCATTGATCTTGTCTGCGTCCAGGGAAAGTAAGAGGTTTGACCAACGATAAAAAAACTGGGGCCGCCTTCGCGACCCCAGTCTTCGTCTTCAGAGTGCAGCGGCTTAGTACATCCCGCCCATTCCGCCCGGCGGGCCACCGCCCTGCGCGTTGTTCTGCGGCTCCTTCTTCTCGACGATCAGTGCCTCGGTCGTGAGAAGGAGGCCGGCAATCGACGCCGCGTTCTGAAGCGCCGTGCGCGCGACCTTCGTCGGATCGATGATACCGGCCTCGACCAGGTTCTCGTAGCTATCGGTGAGAGCGTTATAGCCGAAGTTGGGATCCTTCGACATCCGGACCTTCTCGACCACGATGCTGCCTTCGCCACCCGCGTTCTGAACGATCATGCGAATCGGCTCCTCGATCGCCTTGCGGACGATCTCGACTCCGATCTGCTCGTCCGAATCCTCGAGCTTGAGCTTCTTCAGCGCAGGCTGTGCGCGGATGAACGCCACGCCGCCGCCGGGAACGATTCCCTCTTCCACCGCGGCGCGTGTCGCGTGCAGCGCGTCCTCGACGCGAGCCTTCTTCTCCTTCATCTCGCTCTCGGTCGCCGCCCCGACGTTGATTATCGCAACACCGCCGGCGATCTTCGCCAGGCGCTCCTGCAACTTCTCCTTGTCGTAATCCGAGGTGGTCTTCTCGATCGCTGCCTTGATCTCCTTGATGCGGCCCTGGATCTTGGCGTCGTCGCCACCGCCATCGATCAGCGTCGTGTTGTCCTTGTCCACCACGATCCGCTTGGCCTTGCCGAGGTCAGTGACGACAACGTTCTCCAGCTTGAAGCCGACTTCCTCGCTGATGACCTGTCCATTCGTCAGGACCGCTACGTCCTGCAGCATCGCCTTGCGGCGATCGCCGAAGCCCGGCGCCTTCACCGCGCAGACACGCAGTGTTCCGCGCAGCTTGTTGACAACCAGCGTCGCCAGCGCCTCACCCTCGATGTCCTCGGCGATGATGAGCAGCGGCTTTCCGAGCTGAGCAACCTTCTCGAGGATCGGAAGCAGATCCTTCATCGACGAGATCTTCTTGTCGTGGATCAGGATCAGCGCGTCTTCGAGCACTGCTTCCATCTTTTCCGGATCAGTTACGAAGTAAGGCGAGAGGTAGCCGCGGTCGAACTGCATTCCCTCGACCGTCTCGAGCGTCGTCTCGAGGCCCTTCGCCTCTTCAACGGTAATGACGCCGTCCTTCCCGACCTTTTCCATCGCCTCGGCGATGAGATCGCCGATTTCCTTGTCGTTGTTCGCGGAGATCGAGCCTACCTGGGCGATCTCCTTCTTTCCCTGCGTCGGGACGCTCATCTTCTTGAGCTCTTCGACGACCGTGGCGACACCTTTGTCGATGCCGCGCTTGAGCGCCATCGGATTGACGCCCGCGGTGACGTTCTTGAGACCTTCACGGAAGATGGCCTGGGCGAGGATGGTCGCGGTGGTGGTGCCGTCGCCGGCGATATCGGACGTCTTCGTAGCAACTTCCTTTACCATCTGGGCGCCCATGTTCTCGATGGCGTCGGAGAGCTCGATCTCCTTTGCCACGGTGACGCCGTCTTTGGTGATGGTCGGTGCACCGAACTTCTTGTCGATGACGACGTTTCTGCCCTTGGGGCCGAGGGTCACTCTAACCGCCTCGGCGAGCTGATCGACACCGCGCTTCAGAGCTGCGCGGGCGTCAACGTTGAAATGGAGTTCTTTGGCTGCCATGTTGGATTCTCTGTCGTTTCAGGTTAGCTGATGACCGCGAGCACATCGGACTCGCGGAGAATCAGGAGCGATTCGTCGTCGATGGTGACCTCGGTGCCGCTGTACTTTCCGTAGAGGACCTTGTCGCCGACCTTGACGGTCATCGGCACGAGCTTGCCGTCCTCATACTTGCCGGGTCCGATGGCGACGATCTCGCCCTGCTGCGGCTTTTCCTTCGCAGTGTCGGGGATGAAGAGTCCGCCGCGCATCTGCTCGGTCTCCTCCATGGCGCGAACCACGACCCGATCGGAGAGCGGAGTTACTTTCGTTGCTGTTTTTGTGGCCATATGGTGCAACCCTCTTGCCTGAATGGCGGTGAACGGGGGGATGAAAAAAGGCTGTTAGCACTCCTTGATGACGAGTGCTAACAGCCTTTAAGCTACCCAGTCCGCCCGCCTAATTCAAGCGGTCGGCGCCCTATGCGGTGAGCAGCTCGTAGCCTATCCTGACCCCCTGCAGCGTAAGGAACGCGTCCACTTCGTCGAAGGTCTCGCAGTAGGGCCGAAGAGTCTCCGCCAAGCCCCCGGTGGCGATGACGAGCGGCGAGGACACGCCCCATTCTTTTTTGATGCGCCTGACCAGCCCATCGATCGAATCGGCGGCGCCGTAGAGCACACCGGACTTGATGCATTCGTCTGTGCGCGTACCGATGACCTTCTGCGGCGGCGAGATCTCGGTGGCCGCCAGCTGCGCCGTGCGCCGAAAAAGCGTCTCGGCCGAGGTGCCGACACCAGGCTGAATGATGCCTCCGATGAACGACCCGCTCGCAGTGATGCAGTCGTAGGTCGTCGCGGTCCCGAGATCGACAACTATCGTATCGCGCTTGCGCAGGCGACTCGCCGCGAGCGTGTTCGCGACCCGATCGGCGCCGACTGTGAATGGCTCGTCCACTTCGAGCTTGATCGGAAGCGGAGAATGCGCGTCGATGATCACCGCTCTCTTTCCGAAACACTCGAGGCACGCGTGCGCCAGGGTCTGGGTAACAGGCGGAACGACCGAGCAGATCGCGGTGCCGCTCACTGAGCCCATTTCCATCCCGGCCGCCTGGAAAAGCGACCGCAGCAGCAACACGTACTCGTCAGGCGTCCGCGGGAGATTTGTAGTGAGCCGCCAGTGCGGCCCGACCACCGCGCCGTCGAACAGCGCGGCGGTTGTCTCGGTGTTTCCGATGTCGAATGCGAGAATCATGAGATTCGCTCGAGTGTGAGGGAGCCCGAGCGGAATCTGGCGACGGAGTCCGCTAGGGCAACGAGCAGCTCACCCGACGCCGTGATTCCCCGAACGACACCCTGTGCCGGCTCGGTGCATTGACGGCCTCGCGCGAGGTCGCGCGTGTCGAATTCCAGGAGCTCGGGTGACGTCAGCTCCCCGGTGCAGGCCGCAGCTTCGCGAAGCCCGGGAATCAGCTCGGTGAGTACGTCAATGCGGCGCGTGCCCGGCTCGAGCGCGGCAGCGCCCGGGACGTCCTGTGGTCGCGCAACGTTGATGCCAATTCCAATCGCGCACCATTCGATTTTCTGCTCGCGCCATCTCGCCTCTATGAGAATTCCTCCCAGCTTTCCGCCATCGACGTAGAGGTCGTTTGGCCACTTCAGGCGGACAGGCTCTTCGGCAAAGAGATCGAGCGCTCGCGCTGCATGAATGCCTGTGCGAAGTGAGAGGACGTCGACCCCGGACCCGTCAGCGGGCCGCTCGATCAGCGTGAGCCAGAGGCCGGTGCCGGCGGGCGATGACCACGCCGATCCGCCTCGTCCCCTTCCCTCTGTCTGTCGGTCCGCGATCACGAGTGTACCGGCGCGCGCGCCTTTGGCCGCGAGATTGTGTGCAACGTCGAGAGTCGAGCGGGTGTGCTCCAGCAGCTCCACCCGGGGCAGTCCCAGCTCGCCGGCAAGCTCCGTCGCCGAGTATCCGTCGAGACAGAATTCGTCAGCCACGATAGTAAAGGATCCCCAGCACTATTACGCCAAGCACGATGCGGTAGAAGGCGAAAATCCCGTAGCTGTGGCGCGCCACGTAGCGAAGGAGAATCGCGATCGCGAGCCAGCTGCTCACCGCGGCCGACAGCACACCGACTACCAGCGGCGCGCTGATTCCGCTCTCACGAATGACTTCGGGACCCTTGAGAGCGATTGCGGCTGCCGTGATCGGCATGCTCATCAGGAAGCTGAACACGGCGGCGCTCTCACGGGTGAGACCGAGCAGCCGCCCGGCGGTGATAGTCGATCCGGATCGCGAGACACCCGGGACGAGCGCCACGACCTGTGCAACTCCGATCAACACCGCCTCGACCCACCGCATTGTCGTCAGGTCGCGCGTCATCTTGGAATACCGATCGGCCGCCCACAGAATGACGCCCATCAGGATCAGAGCCGTCGCCGTCAGCGCCTGCGCTCTGAAAACCGTTTCTGCCTTTTCCTCCAGAAGCAGCCCGCCTATGGCGCCCGGTATCGTTGCGATGATCAGAAAGATGACGCGCTTCTCCTCGACGGTCTCCACACGCCGCTTCCGGATCATGGAGATCGTTGCTGCGATCAACAGGGCCCATTCCTTTCGGAAAAACCAGAGCACTGCGATGAGCGTCCCCAAATGAAGTGCAACGTCGAACGCGAGGCCGCGGGCCTGCCATCCAAAAAACCATGGGGTCAGGGCCAGGTGCGCCGAGCTGCTGATTGGAAGAAACTCAGTGAGTCCCTGAATCAGACCGAGGACCAGCGCCTGAAAGACTGTCACGCTGCAGCGTCGGCCGCGAGAGACGTCAGGTACATCTGCTCGTACTGGCTCACGATCTCATTCATCGAGAAGCGAGCGCGGGCATCAGCCGCGCCAATATCGCTCATCGCCTGCCACCGCTCAGGGTCGTGCAGAAGATCGAGAGCAAGCCGCGCCATCCCATCGACATCTCCCACTTCGCAGAGAAATCCGGTCTCGCCGTCGCGCACCACTTCGGGCAGTCCGCCTGCCCTCGTACCGATCACCGGAACTCCCGACGCCAGTGCCTCGAGCGCACTCAAACCAAACGATTCGCTCTCCGAGGGCAGCAGAAACAAATCTGCTGTAGCGAGGAGAGGAGCGACGTTGTCGATCTTGCCGAGAAACGAGACCGATGATTCAACGCCGAGGCGCCGTGTCTCTTCTTCGGCGGCACCACGGTCGGGGCCATCGCCGATCATCACCAACCTGCTCGGTAAATCCGCGTTCGCGAGCGCAAAAATGCGAATGATGTCGCGAACGCGCTTCACCTTCCGGAAATTCGAGATGTGCATCAGAACCGGCTGCGCCTTCGGGAACTGCTTCTTCATCGACGCCGCGTAGCGCTCGCGGTTGTAGACATCGGGGTCGATGAAATTATGAATCACTTTCACATCGCACGCGGTGCAGCCGAACGCGTTGTAGGTCTCGCGGCGCAGAAACTCCGAGACAGCCGTCAGCCTGTCCGACTTCTCGATCGAGAACTTGGTGATCGCGTTGAAGGACGGATCCTGTCCCACGAGAGTGATGTCCGTTCCGTGAAGTGTCGTGATGACCTTCACGTCCTGCCGCTG
>JALYJX010000165.1 GCA_030775065.1 Gemmatimonadota bacterium
CTACATACCGCGACAGCGTGTGCAATTCTCGACCAGCGAGGCAGACCTTCAGCTTGGCACGTCGATGGTCTCAGTGGACGGCGACGGCAATTACATCGTTCGCGCGACAGCGGCGGAGGAGAAGGGAGGGGCGGGCAGCACCATCAACGTGTCACTCGTCGTGACGCCGAGCCCGGGCGCGTACTTTCCCGGCGCGACCTATACATCGGGTGATTTCGTCTCGGGCTATACAGTGCCGGGGCTGCGCGCCTCGGCGACTGGTCAGATCTGCGTCGCCGGCGCGTGCGAGCGGTTCGAGAACGCGCAGTCGTACCACGATCACAACTGGGGAGTGTGGCGGGGAGTCAGCTGGGACTGGGGGGCGTCGCGCGCCGGCTCCTATACAATATTGTATGGCCGCGTGATCGGGCCCGAGCGCCAGGGCAGCGCGACGCCGCTCCTGGTCTACCTCGTGGATTCGCTCGGGTTCCGATCCGTGTTTCGTCCAAAGAATGTCGCTTACGAGGACAATCGCGAGATCGTTATCAATGGGCGCAGAGTGCGCGTTCCCTCGCGAGCCGCCTTTTCCGACGTGCGTGGAGATGACACCCTTCGGGTCGAGCTCTCGATCGAGGACGCAATCGGTACTGACACTCGCTCTGAGTCGGGCATCGCCACCCCGTTCGTTGGTCGGAGGGAAACCGAGAGGCCGGAGGTTCTGACAGCGGTCGGCAATCCGAGGAATCCCTACTTCATCCAGATGAAGGGAACGGCGAGGATTTCGGGCCGCGTTGGCGGTTCGCCAATTGAAGGGATCGGCACAGGCTTCTTCGAGACCTACCGCTAACTAAACTTCAACAGCGAACGGCAAGGTATCAGGCGTCAGGTAATCCAGGTAATCCAGGCGGCAGGAACTGCCGGGTGACCTATCTCGGCGCCCGATGAGCATCTCCGCAAGGTCATTGGGTCGTTCCTGACGCCCGGCAGCCTAAGAACCTGACGCCAGATACCTCGTCTTTATCAGTTGACTTTGAAGTGAAAAAAAAAGCCGCCCCGGCGAAGGGCGGCTTTTTCGTTTAACTCATCCGTTGCTAGAGTCGCTTATCGGTCGGATCCGGTCCCGGTACGGAAGCGGGATTGTTGTCGATCCGGTCCTTTACGTTGTCGACCGCGTCGATGACGCGATTCGTCCCTCGTCGGGCCGTGTCGCCGAGGCTATCGGAGAGATTCTCAGTCGAATTCTCGACGCGGTTCATCCGCTCTCGCGTGGTCACCGACGTAAGGTTCCGGCCGTACGCCTCTTCAGCGTATGGCCGCACCGTCGTCCAGTCCCCGTGACGCGAGCGAAGATCGTTGCCCCATCCCTTCTGCAAGTCGGGCTCGACTTCGTCGAACGTTCTTCCGCTGTAGTCAGGGTTCAGGCTGGCGATGTGCCCAAGCTGATACGCCGGACGGATGTCGTCGTATCTCCTGTCGGCGATGCGGTCGGACCGTTTCTCGAAGCTATCACGGAAGTAGGTGTCGTCGTCGGTCGTGAACTGATGCGCGGCATCCGCAACTGCGCGTCCGGCCCACCATCCGCCGACTGCGCCCGCGATGCCACCAATGATCGTTCCGATCGGACCGGCCGCTGAACCTATCGCGGCGCCGGCGACCCCACCTGAGACTCCACCAACAGCCTCGCCAACATCGTCGCCAATACCCGGGCGGTCGTCTGGTAACACGCCGCTTTTCAGCGGCTCGAGATTGTCCTTGCGGTCCATAACTCCTCCTTGGGAATCAAATTCGCAGATCTGCACTGCATCGACCCGATAAAGGGCAATTTCGAGACCAGATTGTTCTCTTGACATAGCACGACGCGACGAGCCGATTCACGACCGTGAACGATCACATTTACGTCGGGACGCAGGGCTGGAACTACGAGGCGTGGATCGGCCCATTCTACCCGGCGAACACGAGGCCGGCCGACTTTCTGTCGGTGTACTCGCGCGCCTTCGATTCAGTCGAAGTGGATTCCACTTTCTACGGCGTGCCTGCCGCTACAACGCTCGAGTCCTGGGCGCATCGCACGCCGCCGGGATTCGTGTTCTCGCTCAAGATGCCGCAGGAGGTGACGCACGAGCAGCGGCTCCGCGATGCCATGGGAGTTTCCGTGCTTTTCTACGAGCGGATCCGCGAGCTGGGCGCGAAGCTCGGGCCCGTCCTCGTGCAGCTTGGGCCGGACTTCGAGCCCAACGAGCTCCCGGCGCTCGTCGACTTCATCGGCCGCCTGCCCGATGACATCCGGTTCGCGGTTGAGTTTCGACATCGGGGCTGGATAACCGAGGGAATCCTCGCGCTGCTCCGCGATCGCAACATCGCTCTGGCGCTCGTGGAGGGACGATGGATTCCACGGAAGATGATGCTCGCGCTCACCAAACGGCCCACCGCCGACTTCATCTATGTGCGCTGGATGGGGCCGCACCGCGATCTGGTGGACTATTCCCGCGTGCAGGTTGATCGCTCGCGCGAAATAGAAGCATGGACCGATGCGATGCTGGAGATCGCCGGGCAGGTGAAAGCCGTTTACTGCTATATCGCCAACACGTTCACCGGGCATAGCCCGGCCACTGCACGCGACCTCCAGAGAAGGATTGGTCAAACACCGGTCGATCCGGAAAAGCTGGGCGAGCAACTGTCCCTGTTCTAGTCCGTACATTGAGGGATGAAAGTCGGCTCCAGTCTGGTCGTACTGGTCGCAGTTGTCGCCGCGGCCGTATTCGTTCGGCTCGGGTTGTGGCAGCTCGACCGCCTGCATGAGCGCCAGCGCGTGAACGCCGGCCTGGCGAGCCGGGCAGTGGCCCGGCCGGTGCCGATCTCACAATTGCCCACCGATACAGCCAAAGCGCATTATCGTCGCGTTTCCGTGCAGGGCGTCTATGACTACGCGAATGAAACGGTCCTGACCCTGAGGTCGCGCGACGGGTCGCCGGGAGTCAACATAGTCACGCCCGTGCGGCTTCCATCAACCGACACCGCCGTGCTCGTCGTGCGGGGATGGGTCTACTCGCCGAACGGAATGACAGTGGATCTCGCAAGGTGGCGGGAGGAGACGCAGCTCAACGGGAGCGGGTTCATCGAAACGTATCCGCCCGCCCGACAGGGAGCTAACGCATCGCCGAGTCACAGCAATGCATACCGCTGGCTCGACCGGGCCGGCCTCGAGAACCGCTTTCGGTATCCCCTCAAGCCGTACTACGTCGTGTTGACATCGCCACCGGCCGATACGACGAAGGACACGCCGCCTCGCCTGAACGTCCCGCCAATGGACGAGGGCCCGCACAAGTCCTACGCGATTCAGTGGTTTTCCTTTGCGGCCATCTCTATTATTGGAACAATCCTCTTTCTGAGACGGAAATGACCGAGCACGCCGAAGCGCTCGCCACCGAAAAAGAAGCGCGCGACGTCGCCGAATCGGCGCGCGAGACGGAGTGGGAGCACCCGAGCTTCGCTCGCGAGCTCTACCTCGGCCGATTTCGTCTGGATCTGATCCATCCCCACCCACCGGAGGATGAGGCTGAAGCGGCGCGCGCAAAACCGTTCCTCGACAAGCTCGCCGGCTTCATGGCAAGAGTGAACTCGGAGGAGATCGATCGCACCGGAGAGATTCCGGAATCGCTTGTGCAGGAGCTCCGCGACATGGGCGCGTTCGGGATCAAGATTCCGAAAGAATACGGCGGCCTCGGTTTGTCGCAGATGACTTACATCCGCGCAATGGAGCTGGTCACGTCAAAGGACGGCTCGCTCGTCGCCCTCCTGTCCGCGAGCCAGTCCATCGGGGTTCCCCAGCCGCTCAAGCTCTTCGGCACCGACGATCAGAAGCGACGATTCTTCCCGCGCCTGGCGAAAGGCGCAATCTCGGCTTTTGCTCTCACCGAGGTTGACGCCGGCTCTGATCCGGCGAACATGCGCACAACCGCGACACCCACCGAGGATGGCGAGCATTTCGTAATCAACGGCGAAAAGCTCTGGTGCACGAACGGAACGCGCGCCGAGCTGTTCGTCGTCATGGCGCGCACTGCCGATCGGGAAGTGAAAGGGAAAAAAGTAAAGCAGATCACGGCATTCATCGTCGACTCGGCCATGCCTGGTGTGGAGGTGAAACATCGCCTGAGGTTCATGGGGCTCAAGGCGATCGAGAACGGCGTCATTCGCTTCGACAACGTAAAGGTCCCGCGCGAGAACATTCTCTGGGGTGAAGGGAAGGGCCTGAAGCTCGCGCTGGTTACGCTCAACACCGGGCGGCTGACTCTTCCCGCGGGAGCGACCGGTGGCGCGAAGGCGATGCTGCGAGTCGCGCGGAAATGGTCGATGGAGCGAGTGCAATGGGGCCAGCCGATTGGCAAGCACGAAGCCGTGGCGCAGATGATCGCGAAGATGGCGGCGAATACGTTTGCGATGGAAGCAGTGGCCGAGCTCGCGACTGCGCTGTACGAGCGTGGGAACTACGACATTCGATTAGAGGCGGCGATCGCCAAGCTCTACAACACCGAGCACGGCTGGAGAATCATCGACGACACCCTTCAGATCCGGGGAGGTCGCGGCTACGAGACGGCCGAATCTCTCGCGCGGCGCGGCGAGGAAGCAATCCCGGTAGAGCGCGCGATGCGGGATTACCGCATCAATCTCATTTTCGAGGGGTCGTCCGAGATCATGAGATTGTTCATCGCGCGCGAAGCGGTGGACCATCACTTCAAGCTGGCGTTCGACATTGTGAAGCCGGAGTCGTCGATGAAGGAGCGGCTGAGCGCGATGGCGAAGTCGACGCCCTTCTATCTCACGTGGTACCCGTCGCGCTGGGTCGGGACGGGACAGCTCAAGCGGTACGGCGA
Organism: Gemmatimonadota bacterium; assembly: GCA_030775065.1. GTDB lineage: Bacteria > Gemmatimonadota > Gemmatimonadetes > Gemmatimonadales > Gemmatimonadaceae > UBA4720. The sequence continues at coordinate 4,851 of JALYJX010000165.1, forward strand.
GTTCGGGAAGCTCGCCACGCACGTCCGGTTCATCGAGCGGAACACCCGCCACCTCGGCCGATCGATCTTTCATGCAATGGTGAGGTACGGGCCAAAGCTCGAGCGGAAGCAGGCGGTGCTGTTCCGCGCGGTGGACATCGGTGCGGAGCTGTTCGCAATGTCGGCCGCGTGCGTCCGCGCGGAGATGCTCGCGAAGAAAGGTCAAACGGGAGCCGTCGCGCTTGCGGATACCTTCTGCAGAGAGGCGCGGCTCAGGGTGCAGGACCACTTCAGGAATCTCTACGGTCCGAACGACGCGAATCTCTACAAGCTTGCGATGAGCGTTCTCAAGGGTGAGCACGCGTGGCTGGAGCAGGGTATCGCGGCCTACGGAACAGAGATGGGCCTGCCGCAGCAGCCGATCCCGGATGACGATTCACTGCGCCCATCCGAGCGCGGAGTTCTCGCGGGTATCCGCTGAATCCGTCGAATCCCTTCGAAACTTCCGTCATAGATGCCTCGGCCGGAGGCCGTCATGAAAGTTCTCTGCACTCGCGCGTGTGTCGGTCTCATCGGTGTGCTTGGCACCGCGTGCGGCTCGGACGACAAGCCGGCGGCCGCCGCCGATACGACAACGACGATAGTCAGAGATGCCATCACGAGCGACCTTCGGACCTACACGCTCGACATGGACAAGATGCGCAGGTACGCGGCCGCCGCGAAGGCGCTCGACGAGGAGTCGCAGCGGAATCCGTCAGTCGTGATTGACGTCAACATCGGCAAGGAGCCGATATCCGAATCAATCGCGACAGTCGAGAGGAATGACTTCGTCGCCGACCTGCTGAAGCGCGCGGGAACGACGCCACGGGATTTCGTGATGACCACGGCCGCGTATCTCCAGGCCGCGACGACCTCTGCTGCGCTCGACGCAAACCCGAGCGCGCGCATCCCGGCGGGTCAGAGCGCCGACAACGTGGAATTCGTGCGGTCGCGCCGCGCGGAGATCGACAAGGTGATGAGAGACGCCGGGCTCGGTCAGTAGGCTGGCCGGAACCAACCGCTACAGCAGAGTCCCCCGCAGAATAAAAACCGCAGCGTAGAAGTAGATCACGAGGCCAGTGACGTCTACGAGAGTCGCCACGAACGGCGCCGACGCGCTTGCGGGATCGAAGCCGGCCCGGCGTAGAATGAACGGAAGCATCGAGCCGGCAAGGGAGCCAAAGGTGACCACGCCGAGGAGCGCTACACCCACCACCGCGGCGACGAGCAGGTAGTGCTCTCCATAAGTCCCGGGCCAGATGAGCTCCCAGACCACGATCCGGACAACGCCGAGAAGTCCGAGGATCGTGCCGAGAACGAGCCCCGTCGGTAGCTCGCGCGCAGCGACACGCCACCAGTCGCGAAGACGAACTTCGCCGAGGGCCATTGCGCGGATGATCAGCGACGTCGCCTGCGATCCTGAGTTTCCGCCTGAGCTGATGATCAATGGAATGAAAAGGGTCAGCACGAGCGCGCTGGCAAGCTCCCTTTCGAACCCCCGCAGGACCGACGCAGTCATCATCTCACCGAGCAACAGCACGGAAAGCCACCCGGCGCGCTTTCCTATCATCGAGAAAAAACCGATCTGGGTGTAGGGCTCGTCGAGCGCAGTCAATCCGCCGAACCGCTGCACATCCTCCGTGTGCTCCTCCTCGAGCGCGTCGATCACGTCGTCCACGGTAACGACGCCAAGTATCCGGTGATCGGCGTCCACCACCGGCAGAATGACGAGGTCGTATTCCGAAGTAAGCCGGGCCGCCTCTTCACGATCCGCCGTCGGCGGCACCGTCACTACTTCCTCCCACGCCACGTCACGCACGAGCGCACCCTCGGGAGCAGCCAGCAGCTCGTGGAGTGACATCACTCCCTTGAGCCGGCCGCTCGCGTCGGTCGCGTAAATCGCGTGCATCGCTTCGCGCCGTCCCGCCCGGGCGATGCGGCGCACTGCCGCCAATGCTTCCTCGACCCTCGTATCCTCCGAGACCGATACGAACTCGGTCGTCATCAGCCCGCCCGCGGTGTCGGGCTCGTAGGCGAGCAGCCGCTCCGTCTCCCGCCGCGCCTGCTCCGGAATCTCGGAGAGAATCTCGTCGGCGCGGTCCTCTTCCATCTCCTCGAGGACGTCGGCGCGGTCGTCAGGCGTCATCTGAGTGACGAGCTCCGCCGCCTGCCGCGTCGTCATCGCCTCGAGGATTTCGCTGCGCAGATCTTCGTCGAGGTACTCGAGCACGTCGGCGGCTCGTGCGGCGGGCAAGGCACTCAACAGCTCGGCGACTCGCTCGCGAGGCAGCGCTTCGGCTACATCGGCGAGATCGGCAGGGTGCATCTCCTCCGTCTCGGCGGCAATGGTGCCGGGAGCTTCATCAAGGAGATTCAGAATGTCCGGTGCGAGCAACGCGGCCACCCCCCGCACTCTGTCTTCGCCCGATGGCGTGTGCAGGGGAGTGTGCCGGGAGTCTTTCATCACACCACCGGCAAAGCGCGGCGGTCGTCGCTGAAGCTCACGACCTCGTAACCGGCGATGGAGACTGCCTCCGCGATGGCCGCCTGGCTTGCGGTGCCGTCATGCTCGACGACGGCGCGCCCGATCGAAACGTCAGCCCGCGAGACGCCTGACACTCCCCCGAGCGCGGTAAAAACAGCTCGAACGCAGTGGGCGCAGGTCATGCCGGCGATGGTGGCGGTGGTAGTCATCGGCCACAATATATGTGCGCAGGTTGATTGAGATAGGGAGTTAGTTCTGTGTAGTACCTCCCTATCTCAATCAACCTCCCGCGCCTTGTCACTTCGCCCGAATAATCTCGTATCGTTATTAGATGATGGACGGGGAAATCAATGAATGAGGCCACACCAGGCGAGCCTCGCTTTGCCGAGACTCCAGAGAACGCAACGCGCCAGGTGCAAGCAGGCGACTGGAACCGCGCCGAGATCGAGGCGATGGCCGCGCCCGCTCCGGCGCGGGAGAGATTGTTCTCACGCAAGGTGATGATCGGATGGGCGTTGTTTGCGGTCGCAGCCTATTTCGGTGTTCAGGTCGCCAAGAGCGCGGTGAAGGCGTCCGTTCGGCAAGCGGTCGAGTCAGGGA
>JALYJX010000166.1 GCA_030775065.1 Gemmatimonadota bacterium
GGCATTCATTGGACCCCCGGCTACATTCACAAAACCTATGGCACCACCCCCCAAATCCATCCTCTGGGTGGACGACGAAGGCGAGCTCCTCGAGTCTCACCGCATCTTCCTGCGGTCCAAGGGTTACGACGTCGAGTGGGCCAGCAACGCCGACGATGCCGTCGAGATGCTCCGGCGCCGCCCGTTCGACATCATGCTCCTCGACGAGCAGATGCCGGGCAAGCGCGGCCTCGAGGCTTACCGCGACGTCCGGGAGCTCGCTCCGAACCTCCCGGTCGTAATGGTCACAAAGAGCGAAGAGGACGCGACGCTCAAGGAGGCCATCGGCGCCAACATCCGCGACTACCTCGTAAAGCCCATCAATCCGCGTCAGGTGCTGAGCATCGTGACGCAGATTCTCGAGGGCCCGCGCATCCGGCAGCAGGCCGTCGCGCGCCGGTTCGTCGAGCGGTTTCGCGCCATCGAGCTGGAGCGCGACAGGAACCTCGACTGGCGCGGGTGGATCGATCGCTTCGATGAGCTGATGAGATGGGACGTCGAGCTCGCCGCGGCAGGTGAAACGGGGCTCTACGATTCGTTGCGCGGTCTTTACCCTGACATGCACCGCGAATTCGCGGCGTACATGCACGAGAATTACCCGGTGTGGCTCAAGAACCTTGAAGGGAATCGCCCACCGCTTTCGATCGACATCATTGGCGAGTTTCTGCTTCCGGTTCTTCAGCGCGACCGCGCGGCGGTTTTCATCGTCGTGGATTGTCTCCGGCTCGATCAATGGAGAGTCCTGGAGCCGCTTCTGGCACCGTGGTTCGAAACCGAGACTACGCATTACTTCGCCGTTCTTCCCACGGCGACTCCATACTCCCGCAACGCACTCTTCAGCGGCCTTTTCCCGGGAGAGATCGCCGCTCGGCTGCCCGACTGGTGGGGCAACGCCGACCGCGAGGACGAATCACTCAACGCGCACGAGCGCGAGCTCCTCGAGCATCATCTTGTCGAGCTTTGCGGTCCGACTCCCGTGCGCTACCAGAAGATCTCGACTGCATCGAATTCCGACGAGCTCGAGCGTCACCTGGGCACCGCGATCGGCAACGAGGGGGTGAGCGCGTTCGTCTTCAACTTCGTCGATCTCCTCACGCACGGCCGCAGCGAATCGCAGATACTCTACGAGGTCGCGCGCGACGAGATTGCGCTCAGACAGATCACGCGACAGTGGTTCCAGCGGTCGGCGCTGTTCAGTGTCCTCAAGGAAGCGTCGCGGCGGAAGATCACGGTGCTTCTCACCACCGACCACGGCTCGATTCATTGCAACACTCCTGCAACGGTGTTTGCAAAACGGGACGCAACGTCGAACCTCAGATACAAGTTCGGCGAGGACCTGCGAGCGGAGCGGCCGGAGCAGGCGCTGTGCTTCGCCAACGCCGACGATCTTCGACTCCCGCGAAAGGGCTCCGGCGCCAACACGCTGCTCGCCACGGGAGACTGCTTTTTCGTCTATCCGACGAAGCTGAGGGAGTATCAGAGCAGGTACCGCGGGTCGTTCCTCCACGGAGGCGTGACGCCAGAGGAAGTCATTCTCCCGCTCGCGCTGCTGACACCCAGAACGTAGTGGTCTTCAGGCGTCTGGCGCCTTTCGTTCGGCCGCATGCGTGGCGCATGGGGGGCGCCATCGCTGGAAATATCGGCGCGGCATTGCTCGATGCGTTCTCGCTCGCGCTGCTCATCCCATTCCTCAACACGCTTTTCAACCAGCCGCCGATAAATCTCACGGCGGGCGGATTGTCGAGCCTGCTGCGCGCGACTGTCGGCATGCTGCTCGACCCGACGGACAAGATGGGCTCGCTGCGCAATGTGATCCTGATCGTGCTCGCAGTCGTCGTCCTCAAGAATCTTCTCGTGTGGCTTGCCGGCCAGCTCGGCGCGAGTCTGCAGGAGCTGGTGACGAGGGACATTCGGAATGCGATCTACGCGCACCTCGCGCATCTGCCTCTCTCGTACTTCGCGCGCACGAAGACAGGGCAGATCCTCTCTCGCGTCATCACCGACACGGCCGAGACGCGCCTGATATTGACGCAGCTCGTTACGCAATCTCTGCAGAGCGGCGCGCTGGTCCTGAGCTACATCGCCTTCCTCTTCCTCATCTCGTGGAAGATGACGCTGATTGCGCTCATCCTGCTGCCGGCGCTTGGCGCGGCGATGCAGCCGCTCCTGACGAAGCTTCGCGCGGGCAACAGGCGGCGCGGGAACCAGCACGGCGAGATGACAAGCGTTGTGCAGGAGACCGTCAGCGGAATCCGCCTGGTGAAATCCTTTGGTGCGGAAGCTTACGAGGAGAGTCGGTTCCGGGAAGCGAGCGACCGCTACGCGTCGAGCAGCATACGCGTAACACGACTTTCGTTCCTCGCCGCGCCGGTTACCGAGATCGTCGGGACTTCGATGGCCGTGCTGCTGCTATGGCTCGGTGCCCGGCAGGTGCTAGTGGAAAGCGCAATGTCGGGGGCCGATCTCATCGCGTTCCTCGTCTATGCGCTTCGGCTGTTGCAGCCTCTGAAGCAGCTGTCGCAGATGCCGACGACGGCGCAGTCTTCGCTGGCTGCGGCGGAGCGATTGTTCGAGATTCTCGACTCTCCATCCGAGGAGCAGACCGATACCGGCACTCTCCATAAGGCGACGTTCGAGCGGGAAATCGAGTTCGACGACGTGACATTCGCGTACGACGGGGCGCCGGTGCTGTCGAGCGTGAGCTTCACGGCAAGAAAAGGCGATGTTACTGCGCTAGTTGGTGCGAGTGGCGCGGGCAAGACGACACTTGTCGATCTCATCCCCCGCTTCTATCCGGTTCCGGATGGACGGATATTGCTCGACGGCGTCGACACGAGCCGGATCCGTCTTTCGGCGCTTCGCGGGCTCACCGGCATCGTGAGCCAGGACACGGTTCTCTTCAACGATACTGTCAGGAACAACATTGCCTATGGCGCGAGCGACCGGTTCAGTGATGCGCAAATCGAGGCAGCGGCGCGGGCGGCAAACGCTCATGCGTTCATCGAGGAGCTGCCGAACGGCTACGACACGGTGCTTGGCGAACGGGGCACGCGCCTCTCGGGTGGACAGCGGCAGCGCATAGCGATTGCACGGGCCTTGCTCTGTGATCCGCCGATTCTCATCCTGGACGAGGCTACGTCGGCGCTTGACACCGAGTCGGAGCGTCTCGTGCAGGAGGCGGTCGACCGGCTGCTTCGCGGGAGAACTGTGTTCGTGATTGCCCATAGGTTGTCGACGATTGTTCATGCCGACCAGATTCTCGTGCTCGACAGGGGCAGAATCGTCGAGCGTGGAACGCACACGAGCCTGCTTGCCGCTCGCGGTGCATATCATCGGCTTTACTCGATGCAATTCGGCAGCATTCCGCAGTCGCTCGACTCACTCGCTTCATCACCGGTCTGAAGTGCACATTCTCTTTCTTCATTTCGCGCGTGAATGGTCGGGAACGGCGCGCGCGTTCTCGGTTGCTGCGCGCGGCCTTGCTGCGCGCGGCCACACTGTGCGCTTCCTGGCCGAGCCCGACAGCGCTGTAGAGCAATCCGCGGCGCGGATGGCGACTGTGGCCTCGAAGCTTGGCGGTCTCGACCCTCAGGCTCAAACCAAAGTTGCTCCGTTCGAGGTCGTGCATTTCGAGGGCGAAGGGTCGTCGCTCGGCGTTGGGTGGCGGCTCAAGGGTCTCTTTCGGAGCTGGGACGCGGACGTTGTGTTCGTTACGACTGAGCGCGAGCACATCATCGCGTCGATTGCGTGCTGGCTCGGCAGGCGCGGCTCCGTGGTGAGGCGAACGCCCGCAGGCCGTATGCTCGAAATGGGGATGACCGGAAAGATCGCAGGGTGGCTGACGCGGACTGCATTTCTGTTTTCTGACGAGGGCGCCGCCAAAGCCGCGAAGATACCTCGGCGTTCCGGAAAACCGATCGTGGCAATGCTCGGTGTCGACGTGACGCGGTATCCCGAGCGCACGAACGGCGCGAGCGCGGAGAGCGCCGACGGGCTTGGCATTCGATACGTCATCTGCGTTTACGACCAGACATCCCGCGGCCGCGCGGCGACCGCGGTCAGAACGGTGTCCATGCTTTCGCCCCGACATCCGTACCTTCGCCTCATGATCTTCGGGCCTGGCTCGGACAGCGAGGATCTCCGCATGCAGGCAGCCGCACTCGGCGTTCTGGACTTGGTGAGTTTCCTGGGCGAGCGCGACGATCATCTGCTTCTCATGCGCGACGCCGACCTTGGGTGGGTCGTCGCCGAAGCGGATACGGCGGCATACGGGATTCTCGATCTGATGGCGCTCGGAGTTCCGGTGATTTCCGCCGAAGGGACGATCGCGGAGGCGTATGTGGCGAACCTGATTACGGGCACGCTGATTCCGCCGGACGACGCTGCAACGACTGCGGCTGCAGTCGTGACGCTGCTGACGAATGAGGAGCAGCGAACGGCGATAGGTGCCGCAGGCCGGGCGCGGGTTGCGCGCGAGTTTCCGGAGCAGGCGATGGTCGACGGATTCGAGCAGGCAGCGAAGGCAGCGGGCGGACGTCACCGCTAGACGTTGAGCGAGACGGCCGGCGGGTCAGTCCCGGTATCGGTCGTGATCGCGGCGCGCGATGAGGCCGCGAACATCGAGGCGTGCGTCTCGAGCGTGAGCTGGGCTCGCGAAGTTATCGTCGTGGAGAACGATTCGTCGGATGCCACGGTGGAGCTCGCGAAGCGTGCCGGTGCGACGGTGATGTCGCATCCGTTCACGACGATCGGTGCGCAGAGGAATGCGGCGATTTCGCGAGCGACTTCGGATTGGATTCTTGTAGTCGACGCAGACGAGCAAGGATCGCCTGCTCTCGGTGATGAGATACGGAGAGTGGTGGCCGCACCGGATGGTCGAGAAGCGTTTCGTGTACCACGGCGGAATTTTTTCCTCGGCCGTGAGGTCAAGCATGGTGGTTGGGCGAGCGATCGGCCGATTCGTTTATTTCGCTCGGCGCTTCGGTACAACGCCAGTCGTGTTCACGAGCATGTGGAGGTAGCGGGAGAGATCGGTGAGCTGAGTGAGCCGCTCGCGCATTCCACGTACACTTCACTCGACGACTATTTCGAGAAGCTCGATCGCTACAGCAGATGGTGGGCGGAGGATCGGCACGAGCGCGGCAAGCGTGCCGGGCCGTTGTCGGTGGTGTTTCGACCGCCCGCGCGGTTCGTGAGTATGTATTTCTTACGCGGCGGGTGGATGGACGGTGCAGCGGGGGCGGTGCTCTGCTCCCTGGCCGCGGCGAGTGTGATGGCCAAGTACGCGCGTCTCTGGGAGTTGAGCGCGAGCGACTAGGCGGAAATCCGCGTTTCTTCTGCCAGCTCCGGGGCGCGCCGGGAGCTTCGATTCTGCTTTTGACTCGATCCGCGCTGCGGATTTAAGGCGTGTCTGGCGATGAATTGGTGAGACTGGGATCGGGCAGCAGCTCGACCGTTGCATTGTGTCGGACGCCCGCTTTCCGTCGATTCCCCTCTCGCTTCTCGGCAGACGGCCTGAGCCTGAGCGTCGGTTCAGGCTCGTCGAGCGTGTTCGGCATCGGCTGCGAGCAAGTCGCTACAGCAGGAGGACCGAGGAGGCATATGTCGATTGGGTACGCCGGTTCGTGCTGTTTCATGGCCGGAGGCATCCGGCGACCATGGGTGAGGCTGAGATAGCCGCGTACCTGACGGATCTCGCTGTAGTGCAGAAGGTCAGCGCATCAACCCAGAATCAGGCGTTGCACGCTCTCTTGTTCTTGTACCGGCACGTCTTGATGATGCCGCTCGTCGTTGCCGGCAACATTGTGCGTGCGCGGCGTGGCCGCCGGCTACCGGTAGTTCTTTCGGTTGCTGAGGTGAAGGCGATTCTAGTACAGATGCGTGGCGTGCCGAGGTTGTGTGCGACGCTTATGTATGGCGGCGGTCTTCGGATTTCCGAGTGCCTGTCGCTGAGGGTGAAGGATTTTGATTGCGATCGCGCGGAGATACTCGTTCGTTCGGGCAAGGGTGACCGGGACCGGCGAGTTCCGTTGCCGAGGCTCGCCATACCGGCGTTGCGAGTTCATCTGGAGCGGAGGAAGAAGGGCTTCGAGGGCGACGTCCGGAGCGGCGTGCGTGGCTCGGTGTTGCCGGATGCGCTCGCCAGGAAGATTCCTTCAGGCGAGATGGACTGGCGATGGCAGTACGTCTTTCCAGCCACACGCACGTATGTGGAGAAGGATACCGGCGCTCGGCGGAGGCATCATCTGCACGAAAGCGTGGTTCAGAGGGAGTTTGCGCGAGCCGTACGGGCTAGCGGAAGCACTAAGCGCGCGACCTGTCATTCCCTGCGTCATTCGTTTGCGACGCACCTTTTGGAGAGTGGCTCCGACATACGAACGATTCAGGAACTGCTGGGTCATTCCGATGTGAGGACGACGATGATTTACACACACGTGCTGAACAAGGGCGGTCTTGGGGTGAGAAGTCCGGCCGATCTTCTTTAGGCCGAGGGCCGAAGGTGGTTCCAGCGGATCGCTCCAGTCATCCGCACACTCGACGTCACGTTATGCTGCAGAACTTCGCAAGCTTTTCCGGCATTCGGGACGGCACGTTCTCCTAACCGATTGACAGATCAGCACCTGCGGGGGAAGCGCATCTCGCAGATGCGCATTTCCTGCGAATGCCGAAGGATTTGTCTGCCCTCCGCAGTATATTGTCGCCGTCTACTATTTAGTTAGGTCGATGCAAACAGGATGCCTCGAGGAGGTCGCCCCTTGCCAGTGAACTCGACGAAGGAATTGACTGTTCGGCTTGAGGATGTCCGTGCACTCTTGGCGCTTTCTCCTGAGGATCTAAGAGAACGCGCTATGAGAGAGTTATGGCTGTCTCTGCTTGCGTCGCCCGTGCTTCTTCTGACAGGGCGAGCGTCGATTGACAAGATTCTGAGAGGCCTAAAAGCGTATCGCAACGCTAAGATGGGTGCACAACGTGCTGCGGGAAAGCTGATGTTCGCGGCATTCAGCGCAGACGGAGGAGACAGCTTTTGCGCTCGCATTCAGTATTGCCGCAACAAGTCCAAGCTTGCTGAGTTGCTCGCCCACTCAGGGAACCCCGAGTTCGCTGCGATTGCCGCGCAATACTCCGAAACCATTGAGTGGATTCGCGGTGCACTTGCAGAGCTGATAGAGGTGCTCGGCGACTCGGTCATTCCGCTGTCATTCTTGCTCTTGTCGCTGAAGGAAGGCCTCGACGACCTTTGCCACTGCTGCTCCCTCTGCAACGGTGTCGGATCTAGCCCGGCTGGGCCATGTCCGAGGTGCGGCGGATCCGGTGTCGGCCCACGTAAGCCATGACGTCGGGATTCTTCGTCACCTGAGCGCCGTGACAATTGTGTGACAGCACGCCTCCACGGATCGATAGTCGAGTTCTCACCGTCACGACCTAACGATACTTGCTGCTGACAGCCACGGTATGGTAGCAGCGCCTGCGGCGCTGCATTTTATGGAGTGTCTGCAGCAGAAGCCAACGTTAGCCAGCGAAAAGCCTGTATATTGCGGCGATAGGAGGTGGTTCTGTGAGGAGAACCTTGCAGTTTGTCTTCGTTGCGGTTTTCCCTCTCACGCCGCTTCGCGCCGATGCTCAATTAACCGTGGGAGCACAGCCGCGGGCGAGTTCCGCGCGCGACACCGTTATTCCTTCGGCCCGAGTGTGGTGGGAGCAGGACAACGTGCGCTACCCTGCGGGTCGCCGCCGTGCGACAGTGCCCAACCAAACTCATTGCCAAGCGACGGTTCCAGAGTCGCTCTTGGTGGTCAGTCCGTCAGTCGGGGATCAGCTGTGGGTTCGTCCGATAGGCCAGCGG
>JALYJX010000167.1 GCA_030775065.1 Gemmatimonadota bacterium
AACCGAGCTCGTGGCGCGCCATGCAGACGCTCTCGCGCGTTTTGCGACGAGCGCGGGGGAGCGGGAGGAAATCGAGGAGCTGGTGCAGGACACGTTCGTGCGCGCGTTCGGCTCGCTTCACGCTTTTCGTGGCGAGAGCTCGTTTCGGACGTATCTGTTCACGATCGAGCGTCGATTGATGCTCGACCGACGCCGAGCGGAACAGCGCCGGAACAACCTCCTGCCAATCGAACCGTCGGATGCGCAGACCACCTACGACGCCCTCGACGGGATGGTGGCCCAGGAGACGGCGACGCGAGTGAGGCGCGCGTTGAATGGGTTGTCGCCGATGCAGCGCGACGTTTTTACGATGAGGGTGGAGCAGGGCCTGTCATACAAGGAGATCGCGGCGGTTCTCGAGACGACCGAGGGCGCTGCGCGAGTTCATTACCACAACGCGATTCGCGCCGTGAAGGAGTTTCTCGATGAATGATTGCCTGAGCGCCGAAATGCGCGATGCGCTGCCGGATGTAGTTCACGGCAAGCTCGACGCGGCGAAGCTCGCCGAGGTCGAGGCGCACGTCGCCGCATGCGATGAGTGCGCGGTGGAGCTCGATCTTCTGAGGGCGGTTGTCGCATCAATGCCGGCAGCGCCGGCGATTGACGTTCAGCGAATCGTTGCTGCGCTTCCGGTCGCGGCGAAACAAGGGCTGCTGCTGCATAGAGGAAATGGCGAAGCGGCTTTTGCGTCCGACACGTCGCTCAGGCGGCCGCAGAGCGTGTGGTCGAGCCCGTTGCTGCGCGTTGCCGCTGCCGTTGTCATTATCGCGGCCGGCGGTCTTTCGCTGCTCGTGGGAAGGGACGTGCTCAACCCCGAAGCTCAGGTTGGCGGCAACAATCGTCGTGTTGCGGTCACGGGCCGTCCCGCGGCACCTCCGGTATCGGCGACGACGGTAGTCCCGAGCGCTCCCGCGGTTGTCGAGTCGCCGCCGGCCGGCGTACCGGTGGCCGGCGCCCGAGCGGGGTTGCTCATGAGTGAAGTGGATGGGCTTTCAGACGAGCACCTTGTGGCTCTGCTAAGCGAAATGGACAGCATCGATGCTCTTCCTGACGTCGAGCCTGAGACGATCGCGCCGGCCGTTGCGGATTCGGACAGCGGAGAGGGCGAATGAAACGGGTGCGCCTTGTATTTCTGGTGACGGGCATTGCCTGGGCCGGGTTTGCATCCGCGCCTTTGCACGGCCAGCGCCCAGGGGACTCCGCCTTCCGCCGGCCCCCCGGCCAGCAGCGCCAGGAGCTCGAGCGAAGGTTTCGGGAGCGAAGCGCCGAGATAGTGCGCCGGCAACTTCAGCTCAACGACGACCAGATGTCGCGGTTGCGTGCAGTAAATCAGCAGTTCGAAACGCAGCGCTTGGCACTCTTTGCGGAGGAGCGGCGGGCAAGGCAGGCGTTGCGCGCCGAGCTCACCTCGACGGCGCCGAATCAGCAGAAAGTCGCGGCCCTTCTGGATGAGCTAATGGGAGTATCACGTCGACGATTCGACATCCAGGCAAGTGAACAGCGGGATTTGGCAAAATTCCTGACGCCCGTGCAGAGAGCGAAATACTTTGGTCTGCAGAATCAGCTGCGACAGCGAATGGAGGAAGTGCAGAAGCGCGGAGGTCAGAGTGGCGGGCGTCGGCCTCCGATGATGCGACCGCCAGGCGGCCGACGCGAGTTTCGCTGAGAGACAGAACAGCTACGGCGACACGCGCCGCCGGCAGCGGCATCAGCGTGCACGATCAATCGGTCTTGTTCTGCACCCTTCTGTCACTTAAATAGAAATCAGCACCCTTCGCCCGGGTGGCGGAATTGGTAGACGCACGGGACTCAAAATCCCGCGAGCTTAGGCTCTTACGAGTTCGATTCTCGTCCTGGGCATAGACACCTCGGTTTTTGCGAACTCCGAACACTACGACGGCGTCATCCGTATAACTTTGGATGATGCCGTCTTTTCTGCTTCTTGTGGCTTTGCAGGGCACCCTTGCATCCCAGCCGCGCACCCCAGCCTTGATTGACAGTCTCCCGCTCACTTTGCCGCAAGCGGTAGAGCGGGCAATTCGCATTGGCGATGAGTCACGCGCCGCCGCGGCACAGGTCGATGTCGCGGACGCTCAGGTCACCGTGGCGAGGGCCTCCGGACTCCCCCAGCTCCGGCTGAATACGAGCCAGAGTCACGTGATGCAGAGCGCACGGGCGAGCGCCGTCGGTCAGATCTTCAACCAGCCGAATACCTACACAGCGAACGCCATTCTCTCGCAGACCCTGTTTCAAGGGGGAAGGGTCCTCGCCGGTTCCCGTGCCGCAGCGGCAGTCAGAGGTGCGGCGCGTCTGGATCAGACGGAAGTCGTGGCTCAGGTCTCGCTCGACGTGCAGCGTGCCTATCTGCAAGCCCTGTTCGCCGCGAACTATGCCGAAATCCAGGACACCGCTCTCGCCCTTGCTCAGCAGCGTCTCGCGCAGACGATGCAGTTCGAGCGGGCGGGCCGCGCTTCGCGGTACGATGTGCTTCGCGCGGGAGTAGAGCGCGCCAATCTGCAACCCACCGTCATCCAGGCACACAGTGATGTGGAGCTTGCGATGGTGGATCTACGCCGCCTCATCAACGTCCCCTTCGATCAGCCGCTCAACCTCACCAGCCGGATCGACACAACGTCAGTGCTTGGCTGGATCGCGCAGCTGCGTGCTGATCAAGCCATCACCAATCGAGCGGCGGTGCGGTCGGCCGAGCTCATGTCGCAGGCGCGACGTGCCGCGGTGAGCGTCGCGCGCGCCGATCTGTTTCCGACTGTCAATCTCACCGGCATCGTGGGCGCCCAGGCGTTTCCTCAGACCGGCTTTCCGACGACACGCGGACGATTCGAAGAGATCCCCTGCGCCGACGGCTCGACCACGCGGGTCTGCACACGACAGAATGGCGGCTGGTTCGGCGACAAGTCTTTCGGCGTGAGCATCGGTATTCCGATATTCGACGGTTTCAGAGCGAAGGGAGCAATCGATCTCGCGAATGCGCAGGCGAGGCTCGCGGATGCGCAGCTCGCGCAGACGCGCGAGCGCATCGAGAGCGAGACTGCAACCGCGCGTGCCGAGCTCGATCGCGCAGAGGCGCTTTTCGCCGCCGGCGGACAAAACGCGGCAGAAGCGGCCGAAGCTTATCGTCTGGCGAGTCTCCGTCAGTCCCGCGGCCTGGCGACGCAGCTGGAGGTTTCCGACGCCCAGCTCGCTTTGACTTTGGCGCGCACAAACCAGGCGCGCGCCGTTTACGATCTTTATCTTGCGGCAGCAGGCTACGCCCGTGCCATTGGCAGGCCCCCGCAGCTGTTCGATCTTCCGGCTACAACAACTCGAACGTCCCTTCCACCTTCGGTGAAGCGTGCTCCGTAAGAATCAGCTGCTGGTCTGCGCGACATTTTCGGCGTGCATCGTTCTGACGGCCTGCTCCGGCTCCGACTCGGGAGAGGCGTCCGCGCGTCCTGCGGCCGGCGCGGCAAAGGGCGGGCGCGGGGGACAGATGCTTACGCTTTCCGAGACTGACATCACCGTTGCGCGGCGGGCGAGCATGATCGACGGCGTCGCGATAACGGGCACGCTCCGCCCCATTGAGACTGTGGATGTTCGCGCAAGAATAGAAGGCGTGCTGCAGGGCGTATTCGTCCGCGAAGGCGACTACGTTCGAGCGGGTCAGCTCCTGGCGCGCTTCGAATCAAGTGGACAGGAGAGCACTCTTCAAAGCGCAGCCGCGGAGCGGGCTTCCGCACAGGGCGACCTCGCCACTGCCGAGTGGCGACTTGCACAGTCCGAGCAGCTCTTCAAGCAGGGCGCGATCGCCGAGGAAGAGCTGCGAAGCTCGCGAGCTGCAGTCGGAGCGGCGAGAGCGAAGCTCGCTGCCGCAAACTCGCAGGTGAGGTCAAGCTCGCTGAACAGACGCGACACGCGCGTTCTCTCGCCCACGTCGGGCACGGTCGAAAAACGATTTGTCGAGACCGGCGAGCACCTCAATACCGGGGGACAACTCTTCACCGTCGTGCGCAATGATATTCTCGAGCTCGCGGCGGCAGTCCCGGAGAAGCAGGCTAACAGCGTCGCCCGCGGACAGTCAGTCCAGTTCTCCGCGAACGGTCAATCGTTCGAGGGGCGCGTTGCGCGACTGAGCCCAACCGTCGACCCGGCGTCGAGATCGATAACCGTCTACGTCCAGGTCACGAATCCCACGGGTGCTCTGAAGGGCGGCACCTTTGCGACAGGAACGGTTCTTTCGCGCACGATAAGCAGTGCGCTCGTGGTCCCGGTCTCGGCTTTGCGCCAGTCTCCGAGGGGTGGCCAGATTGTCTATAAGATCGTGCAGGGAAGCGTCGATACCGCGACCGTTCGCGTCGGGATCGTTGACGATCGCACTGGAATTGCTGAAGCTCTGTCAGGGGTAGCCGACGGCGACAGCCTGGTCTCGGGAAACGTCGGCAGCCTTGGGAAGGGAATGAAAGTTCAGATCGTCGGCGGCGGTCGCGGGCAGGGAAGCCGGGCATCGTCGCCTGGAGCAGGCACGCCACCGCGCAGTCAGTAGGGAGGAGAAGCGATGTTTCTCTCGAACGTCTCGATCAAGCGGCCGGTATTCGCAACCATGATGATGGTTGCTCTCGTCGTCCTTGGCCTCGTGTCCTACAACAGGCTGGCGATCGACGAATACCCGGATATCACGTACCCGATCGTCATCGCCCAGACGAGCTACCCAGGCGCATCCCCCGAGGTGATGGAGAGGGACATCTCCCGCCCGATCGAGGAAGCGCTGAACACGGTGGAGGGGTTGAAGGAGATCAATTCGACGTCGCTCAACGGCATTTCGATTGTCCGGCTCACATTCAATCTCGACGTAGACGTCCTTGCGGCGCAGCAGGACGTGCAATCGAAAATCGCGCGCATCCGCCGGGCACTGCCGCCGGAGATCGAAGAGCCGATAATCAATCGCTTCGATCCAAACGAGCGTCCCATCATATCGGTGGCGATGCAGAGTGGCGATCGGCCGATCCGCGAGCTCACGAGCCTCGCTGAAGAGGTGATCTCCCCACGGCTTCAGGCAATACCTGGTGTTGGCGGGATAAACGTTTCCGGTGGCGAGACGCGACAGATCAGGATCGAGCTGGACCCGGTTGCGATGAAGTCATATGGTATCGGCCCACCTCAGGTGATTGCTGCGCTCAACCGCGAGAATCAGGAGGTGCCGGCCGGCCGCATTCAGCGGGGGGACACAGAGCGTCTCATCAGGGTGACTGGTCGTGTGGTGGACCCCTCGGCGTTCGCAAGTATCGCTATAGCCATCCGTGGCGGTGTTCCGATTCGCCTTGGAGACGTGGCAAAGGTAGTTGACGGAGCGGCGGACAAGCGGACTGCGGCGATGCTCGACAGCACATCCGCACTCGCCATCGATGTTCTGAAGCTCTCGGGGTCGAACACCGTCGCCGTTGCCGACTCCGTGCGCGCCGCGGCGGCGGACCTGCAGCGCCAGCTTCCCGCGGACGTTCAGCTGCGCGTGATCCGCGACGATTCGCAGCGAATTCGCGAATCTCTCGAGGACGTCGAGCTCAACATCGTGCTTGGCGCAGTTCTGACTATCGCCATCATCTACCTGTTCCTGAACTCGTGGCGCTCCACGATCATCACCGGCTTGACGCTCCCCGTGAGCATCATCTCGGCGTTCTTCATCATGTGGGTGTTCGACTTCACGGTGAACACCATGACGCTGCTCGCGCTCTCGCTCGCGATTGGACTGTTGATCGACGATGCCATTGTCGTCCGCGAGAACATCGTCAGGCACGTCCATATGGGTAAGGATCACGTGCGTGCCGCGCAGGAGGGAACCGACGAGATCGGCCTTGCTGTCGTGTCGACCTCGCTTGCGGTGGTCGCCGTGTTCGTTCCCGTCGCGTTCATGGGCGGAATGATCGGCAAGATCTTTTTCCAGTTCGGTGTAACGGTCACGTTCGCTGTTCTCGTCTCGCTGTTCGTGTCGTTCACGCTCGACCCGATGCTCTCGAGCGTGTGGCCCGATCCGGCGGGGGAGAACGCGCATTCGGGCAAGGCTGAGAAGGCGAGGAATCCGATTCGCCGCGTAGGGCTCGCGTTCGACGCGTGGTTCGAGAGAATGGCAAACAAATACCCGCCGCTGCTCTCGTGGGCGCTCGGCCACCGTGCGGTCGTGATGGCGGGCGCTGTAGGATCCATTGTCGCTGCAGGGTTGATCTACCCGCACCTCGGATTCACGTGGCTGCCGGATGTGGACGGGAGCGAATTCAACGTTCGGGTGTCGACGCCACCGGGCTCGAGTCTTTCATACACGGTGTCGAAGGCGCAGGAAGTGAGCTCGTTCCTGAGATCTCAGCCCGAAACCGAATTCACCTACACGACTATCGGTGGCGGCTTCAGAGGAACGCCGAACAACGGGAGCATTTACGTACGTCTTCACCCGAAAGGGGAGCGCGAGCGGTCGCAGGAAGAGATACAGAGCGCTCTGCGCGGAAAACTTTCTCAGATGGCGGGCGTGCGCCCGGTCATCACCGGAACTTCATCGATTTTCGGCGGATTCCGCCAGCCGATTATCGTCAACGTGCAGGGGCCCGAGGAGACTCGGCTCAAGGTTGCCGCAGAGCAGGTGTTGAATCTGATCAGGGAGACTCCCGGCGCAGCGGAGCCCAACTCCAGTGACGAGGGACAGATTCCACAGCTGGACGTGAACGTCGATCGCCAGCAGGCATGGGCAGCTGGCCTCGGCATCAACGCGATTGCCGGAACTCTGCAGCCGCTTTTTGCGGGACAGCGTGCAACGCGCTGGGAGGATCCGCAGGGGTTCTCTCACGACGTTGTGGTCGTGTATCCCGATTCGCTTCGCACCACGGCATCCAACGTTGCGAACATTGCGATTCCCGCGGGCACCGTCGATCCGAGCACCGGTCAGCCGCCGATGATTCCGCTCTCTCAGGTAGCGGACGTACAGACGAGCCTGGCCCCGCAACAGATCGACCGCCGGAATCTCGAGCGGCAAGTCTCCATCTCCGCCGGCGTGATGCCCGGCTTCGCGATGGGAACCGTTGCCGACGCGGTTCGCGCCGGCATCGACTCACTTGGACTACCCGTGGGATACCATGCCCAGTTCACTGGCGACGTGCAGAATCTGACGGAGACCAAAGGTTTTGTGCTCGCGGCGCTCGGGCTCGCCGTCATCTTCATATACCTGATCCTCGCTTCGCTCTTCGGCTCGTTCTTCCAGCCGCTCGCGATCATGCTCGCCTTGCCATTGAGCTTCATCGGCGTTGCGCTGGCGCTCCTGTTGACGAACGGCAGCATCAACGTGATGACGATGATCGGAATCATCATGCTCATGGGGCTCGTGACGAAGAACGGAATTCTGCTGATCGATTTCGCGAATCAGCAGCGTGAGAAGGGACATCCGCGCGACGAGGCACTCCTGATAGCGGGGAGAATCAGGCTTCGTCCGATCATCATGACGACAACCGCGATGATTTTCGGAATGATCCCGCTCGCCCTCGCGCTTGGCGCGGGCGCGGAACAGCGTGCTCCAATGGCGCGCGCCGTGATCGGCGGGTTGATCACTTCGACTCTTTTGACTCTGCTCGTTGTTCCGGTGATGTCGACGCTTCTCGACGACGGCGTGACGCTACTGAGAACCCGGTTGCCCGACGCGGTGCGGCGGCTTCGCCGCAGGAGAATCGCTCCAGCTCGCGCGCCGGTGCCTCGGCCACGCCCAGCGGGCGAGCCCGGAATTGCCGCCCTCGAAAGGGCGGAGAAGATCGCGCTCGACGCCGGTTAGGCGGCGTC
>JALYJX010000168.1:0-4378 GCA_030775065.1 Gemmatimonadota bacterium
GCGTCGATCTTGGCGAAAATCGCGAAGACCACCATGCCGCCCGCGACCCCGGCCAGCTGCTTCAGAAACAATGCGGCACCGCTCTGCCCGGACTGCTGAGCGACCATCGCGCTCGCGCTGTACACGGTCCCCAGCCCCAATGCGAGAAGCGCCAGCGTCACGAGGACCAGCAGGCGGGCCTCGACGCTCATGTTCCATCTGTACCGGACGTCAGCTACTGCTTCAGCCATCTATTTCTCCGCCGCGAGCTCCCTGAAACGAGCCCCCCGCTCCTCGTAGTTCCTGAACATATCGTAGCTCGAGCAGGCGGGCGACAACAGAATTGCATCACCGGGTATCGCGAGCTCGCGTGCGCGTCGGATCACTTCCTCGAAGTCTGCGTCCAGCCTTTGAAGCGGAACTATCCCGCTTAAGTCCTTCTCTACCTCCGGGCCGGCCTCTCCGTACGCAATGACTTGCTTCACGTTTTTCCTGATTGCGTCACCGAGAGATGCATAAGGCTCCCCCTTGTGTCGCCCACCGAGCAGAAGAATCGTCGGACGGCGCATCCCCTCCACCGCAACGCGAGTCGAGCTGACGTTCGTGGCCTTGGAGTCGTTGATCCACTGAACTCCCCCGAACTCGCCGACGATCTCCAACCTGTGGGACAGCGGGCGGAACGCGGCGAGCGCTGCGCGAATCCGTCCGCGCGCCTCGGGACTCTGAAAACCTTCATCAGCCGCATGCACGGCAAGTGCGGCTGCAAGCGCATTCGCGACGTTGTGGTTGCCGAGCAGGCCGAGCTCGTTTCGCTCCATGAGCACGTTACCGAATAGCATCAATCGTCCTGTTGCCGGATCGACGGATGCGTCGGATTGCCCTTCAATCGAGAAGCCATACTTGCGGCCGGAGACCTCGGCCGCCATCGCCTGAACACGATTGTCGTCGGCGTTTACGACCCAGCGACTGGTCTCTTGCGCGTTTGCGAAGAGAAGCGCCTTGTCCGCGTAGTACTCGGCTTCGCCCGCGTACCGATCGAGATGATCAGGACTCAGGTTCGTGAGAACTCCGACCGTCGGCGAAAGACTCGGCGTGTCGTGCAATTGAAACGACGACATCTCGAGCGCGATCCAGGCGGGCTGCGGGTTGCGCAGCGCAACCTCGGTGAGCGGCGTGCCAATGTTGCCGCCGTCGACGGCGTCGACACCCAGGCCGCGCAGAATGTGTCCGACGAGGGCAGTGGTGGTCGTCTTCCCGTTCGTGCCGGTGACAGCGACGATTTTTGCGGACGGCAGGTGCCGCAGGGCGATCTCGATCTCGCTCACGATCGGAACCCGCGCATCCCTGGCTGAACGAAGGGGCGGCGCCTCGGGGGGTATCCCGGGGCTCACTACGACGAGCGATGCCCGGGCGATCCGCTCCAGGTCATGCGACCCCGAGACCGCGTCGGCTCCCAGGACCTTGAGCTTCTCGGCGTTTTGCGACGCCGCGCTCGAGGCGCCCGAGTCGGAAGCGTATACGCGTCGTCCTTCGGAGAGCAGCAATCGCGTGACGGCGGTTCCGCTCTTTCCCAGCCCGAGAACGGCTATCTCGCCGCCGGGCGGAGCATCTTCCGTCATCTCAACTTGAGCGTGCTCAGAGCGACGAACGAGCAAAGAATTCCGAGTATCCAGAAGCGCACCACGACCTGTGCCTCATCCCAGCCGCCTTTCTCGAAATGATGATGGAGCGGCGCCGTTCGAAACACTCGATGCTCGTCCGCGTAGGGCCTCCCGTGACGCGCCTTATGAACCTTGTAGGTCACGCGCTGGATGATGACCGAGAGCATTTCCGCAACGAATACTCCACCGACCAGCAAGAGCAGAAACTCCGACTTGAGGAGTATCGCGACAACTCCGAGCGCTCCGCCCAGAGCGAGTGAGCCGGTGTCGCCCATGAAGACTTGCGCCGGGTGCGCGTTGAACCACAGAAATCCTATACATGCTCCCATCACCGCCGCGCAGAAGACGGTGAGCTCTCCGGCGCCCCGGAGGTAATAAACCTGCAGGTATGCCGAGGCATCGATGCGGCCGACGACATAGGCGAAAATCGCAAGCGTCGCCACGGCAATCGCTACCAGTCCCGCCGCCAGTCCGTCGAGACCATCGGTGACGTTCACCGCGTTGCTCGTCCCCGTCAGCACGAAAGTCACGAAAAGAACATAGAGCCAGCCGAGGGCGGCCGTCGCCGGAACGATCAGGATGTACTTGTAGAACGGGAGCGTTGTCGAAGCACCCGGCAGCGTAGACAGCGGATACTTCCATATGAACCAGCCGAGTGCGAAGCCGATCGTGATCTGGCCTATCAGCTTGTAGCTCTCGATGAGTCCCGTGTTTTTGATTCCCCGCTGCCGCTGCTTCAGCTTCAGATAATCGTCGGTGAAGCCGATGAATCCCATCCACAGCATTACTACCATTGCCAGCAGAACATACGCATTGGTCAGCTTCGCCCAGAGGACGGTCGGAATGAGCGTCGCCGTCAGGACGATCAATCCGCCCATCGTCGGCGTACGCTTCTTCTCGCGGTGACTGTCCGGCGTTCCCTCGCGAATCACCTGATGCAGCCGCATGCGGCGGAGGCGGCGGATGATGATGGGGCCGACTATGAAGGACACCAGCAGCGCGGTAACTGCCGCGCCGGCTGCTCGAAACGATATATAGTTGAAGATGCGGAGAAAACCGAATTCCTTTACGAAGGGAATCAGGAGAAAGTTGAGCACTATTGCGTCGCCCAGGTAGTGAGATGTGGAACGAGCTGCTCCAGCTGAACCCCTCGCGAAGCTTTCAATAGAATAACCGCATCCGGCTCGAGTCGCGGCGCCAGAAGCGGCCACAGCTCGTCAACCGAGCCTGCCGTAATCACGCGATCGTCCGCCGGGCGGACCCGTTTGAGCGACTCGGCAAAGTCTCCCACTCCGGCCACAACCTGAGCACCTGAATCCAGCGCCAGGCGACTGATGTCATCGTGACATTTGTCCGAAGACGCGCCGAGCTCCCGCATGGTTCCGAGGACGATTACACGCTGCCTGCCGTCTCCAACGCCATTCAGGAGCCCGATGGCTGCTCTCGTGGAGCCGGGATTCGCGTTGTATGCGTCGTTTATCAGTGTCGCCCGCCCGAGCGTCTCCCAGGCGACGCGCATCTTCGGCGCGGGCATGCGCGCAATGCCGGCGGCCATTGCCTGGTGCGTCACGCCGCAAACATCACCGACGGCAATCGCCAGCATTGTGTTCTCGAGGTTGTGCAGGCCTCTGAGCGGCGGGCTCACCGTAACCCCGTTCAGCTCGATCGTTCCGCGCCCGTCGGCGTGGAGTTTCCACGCGCGGGGTCTCACATCACCCAGCTCCAGACCGGCGATCACGACGCGGTCCGCCTTTCCTTTCGCGGCTTCGCCAATTTCCGGCTGACTTGCCGGTGCGATTCCAACGTCAACCCCGTCGTAACACGCGGTTTCTTCCCGCAGCACACCGGCCAGATCACCGAGCCCCTCAAGATGCTCTTCAGCGACCGATGTCACGACCGATATCTCCGGTCTCGCAATTCCCCGAAGAATCGCAACCTCGCCGGGAATGTTCGTTCCCAGCTCGATGACAGCGAGCTCAGCTTCAGCTGGAGTAGCCAGCAAAGTGAGTGGAACGCCGATCCGGTTGTTCAGGTTGCCGGTCGTCGCGTGGACGCGAATCTCCTCGCCGAGTGCCGCCCGGATCAGATCCTTCGTCGTCGTCTTGCCATTGCTTCCGGCAACCGCGACGACCGTTCTGCCCCAGGCCTTCCGCCAATAGCTCGCGAGCGCGCCTAGTGCCACCAGTGTGTCGGTTACCTGGAATACCGGAACGCCGAGAGTTCCAAGAGGACGACTGCTCGACACGATGACGGCCGCTGCCCCCGCCGCTACTGCCGACTCCAGGTAATCGTGTCCGTCGAAGTGCTCCCCGCGGAGTGCCACAAAAAGCTGCCCGGCCTCGATTGATCGAGTGTCCGTGGTAACTCCAGCGAGTGCAAGCGTGCCACGCGGGAGTGCAACGTGGGAACACTGCTCGAGCGCGGCCGCCACGCGGTCAAGCGTCCAGAATTGTGAGCTCAATGTGATGTCAGCAGCTCACGGACGATTTCCTTCTCGTCGAACGGCGCCTTTGTCGTCCCGCGAATCTGGTACGTCTCGTGTCCTTTTCCGGCTAACAGAACCACATCTCCCGGCCGCGCTTCCTCGAGCGCGCGCGCAATTGCGGCGCGGCGGTTCTCGATTCGCTCATGGTTTTTGCGAGTCATTCCCGCTTCGATGTCATCGAGTATCCGTTCCGGGTCTTCGGTTCGCGGATTGTCGCTCGTGACGATCACGACTTCCGCTCCCTCCTCCGCCG
>JALYJX010000168.1:4388-7839 GCA_030775065.1 Gemmatimonadota bacterium
CACCCGAACACCAGTATGAGCCTGCGGGTAACGAACGGACGAATGGCCGCGAGAGCGCGCTCGAGTGCGTCCGGCGTATGGGCATAGTCGCGGAGAACAGCCGGTGATTGCGAAACAACCTCCAGTCTTCCCGGAACCTGCGGAAGGTCGTTCAATTTCGAGACGAGCGCAGAGAGCGGAACGCCGAGGGTCACGGACACGGCGAGAGCGCCCAATGCGTTGTGAACGTTGACGTCGCCAATCAACGGCAGGCAAACCGGGAACGACTCGTCCCGGTAATGGACTGTCCATTCACTGCCCGCGGGGGAGAACTTCACGCCCGTGGCGCGCATCTCGGCCCGCGAGCTCACGCCGAAGAGAATTCGCCTTCGCTGGCGCGGAAGATTCTCCCACGCGGAGTCGTCCGCATTCACCGCCGCGTAGCCGTCCGGCTTCACGTAATCCATCAGGGCTGATTTTGCCGTGAAGTACGCTTCCATCGTGCCATGATAATCGAGATGGTCGCGCGTCAGATTCGTGAACACGGCAGCGTCGAATTCGAGACCGTCAATTCGCCGCTGATCGAGGCTGTGCGATGATACCTCCATCGCCACCCACCTCGCGCTCCTGTTTACCAGCTCTCCGAGGATTCGCTGAAGCTCCACTGGTCCGGGCGTCGTCAGTTCATTCCCGCCCGGAACCACATCACCCGCCGTGCCGAGTAGAACGCCGAGTGTTCCGATTGATGCACTGCGCGCGTTGGCATCATCCAGCAGGTGGCGAAGAATTCCCGCGGTAGTGCTCTTTCCATTCGTCCCGGTGATGCCGATCATCCGGAGCTTTCGCGATGGATTCCCGAAAGCGGTCGATGCGGCGACAGCCGGCGCTTTACGCCCTTCGCGAACGACAATCGCGGGAAGCGACGTCCGGCCTGCATCTTCGACCATGGCCGCGGTTGCACCCTGTTGCTCGGCGCGCGCGAGATAATCATGGCCGTCGAGAACCGCACCCTTCACCGCAATGAACAGGAAGCCCGCTCGCACTGCACGGCTGTCGTCGGAGATTCCGTCGACGACTTCCGGCAGATTTCCGCGAACCGCGGCCAGCAGGCCCGCGGCCTCGAGGGCCGAGGTCACGTTGGCCAGCGCGAAGCGCATCACTGAATGTGCTGAAGTTTGACGACGCTGCCCGCGGCCAGCGGCGTACCTGCCGGCGGCAGAGTAGCGGTTCCGCGCTGGGGCATCAGGCGGACGCGGAATCCTGAATGATGCAAGGCCCGAACCGCATCGCGAAGGGCGAGGCCGGATACGTCGGGCACCGGCCGCTCGGACTGATCGATCGACTTTGCACGCGAGACATGAGGGAGCGCGATCGTCACAGCCCCGCGCGCCGCAGCTTCCTCTTCCCCCACTCCCATCGATCCATCGTTCGAGCTGGTCGGCGCCTGCACCGCAGCCGCACCTGCTTCGGCCAGCGTATCTGCGGAGCCCGTCACACGTCGCAGCCGCTCTACACTCGCAAGCTCGGACCTGTCGAGCGCGGCGTCGCGCGCTGCGAGAGCCGCCCGGAGTATCACCTTTGTCACCGGGGCCGCGATCTCGCCGCCGTAGTACGCCTGCCGCGGACTGTCGAGCTTTACGAGTACGACGTATTGCGGCTTGTCGGCGGGGAAAAGTCCGACGAAGGAAGCAGTATAGTTGCCGAGGACATATCCCTTTCCCTGCACTGTGCGGCGCGCCGTGCCGCTCTTGCCGCCGAGGAGGTAGGTCGCAAGATCGGCTCTCGTTGCGGTGCCGCTTTCGACAACTCCGAGAAGCATCTGCTGAACATCGCGCGCCACGGCGGGACTGACGACGCGGCGGATGACTCGCGGCCTGGCACGGTAGATCAGATCGCCGTCAGGTGACCGTATCTCCTTTACGAGGTGCGGCTCCAAGAGCTCTCCGCCATTTGCAATCGCGGCATAGGCGGCAACCAGCTGCAGCGGCGTGACCGCAACCTCGTACCCCATCACTATCGACGATCCAGACGTGCGGTTCCAGCGAGACGGCTCGCGAAGAGTGCCCTCCGCTTCCGCAGGAAGTGGAATACCGGTTCCAATCCCAAATCCGAAGTCACGCAGAGTCTCGAATTTCTCACGGGGAGTGAGCCGTTCCGCAAAGCGGACGATTCCAATGTTGCTGGAGTACCGAATGACGTCGCTCAGCGAGAGCTGGAGTGCCTTGTGGTCATCGGTGACGAGTCGGCCCTCGAGCATGGCCTGACCGTTGAACGTCTCGATTACCTCGTCGGGGCGCGCGCGGCCGCGCTGGAGAAGAGCCGCGGCGATGAAGGGCTTGAGGGTCGACCCGGGCTCGAACGGCTCAGCCACGGCTGTGTTGGCCACGGTGCCGGGATTCCGGCGCCGGCTCGCCATCGCCAGAATCTCGCCGCTGAAGGGATTCATCACTACGATGTCTCCCCCGTCCGCCTGCAGACTGTCACTGGCTCGAACCAGAGCGCGCTCGCAGATTTCCTGCAGCGTCTCGTTGATCGTGAGTGTGAGACTGGAGCCAGCCCTCGGGGGCGACCGCCACGCCGCCGGCGCGTCGATCCCGCGACCACGAACATCCACCGCACGCCTCGTCCCGGTACTGTCCCCCCGCAACACGGCGTCCATCGCAAGCTCTATCCCGTCGAGCGCCCGCCCGTCTGCGCCGACTCGTCCGACGATTCTCCTTATTCCGCCGGCGGTTGCAAAGTCGCGCTGCATGACGGTCTTCGGATGCACGCCTCTCATGCTGGTGAGTGCGGCTATCTCGGACGCGATATACAGATCCGGAAGCGAGACCCATTTCACCATAGGGTCAGTGGCGCGCTGAATCAGCTCGGGGGACACGCGCATCTCGCGCAGCAGGTCCGCGAGCCGCGGACGGTCCACGACTTCGCGTGGGGCAATGTCCACGTGCACCAGCTCATGGCTGTCCACGAGCACGGTTCCCGACGCATCGAGAATCGGGCCGCGCGGAGCCGGCACCGTGTCCGAATCGAAATGCAGCGCTCGCGCGCGCTGTGCCCACAAATCTCCCTCGACGAGCTGGAGCTTTGCCGACTGCGCCAGAAGCGCGGCGGCAAAGACCAGAAGGGCCAGGGAGATGATCGTCAGCCGGCTAGGGCGTCTCACCGCGCCTCGTCTGTCTGGGCAGTATCACTACTTGTGTGTCCGCGGGCACGTGCATCCCGAGCCGAGCTTCGGCGATTGGAATGAGCTTCACGCGGGATGATGCGTCGCGAATCTCCCCATCCAGCCGGACGCGCTCGTTCCTGAGCTGGCGGACGCGGGCCTCCACGCCGCTCATCTGACGCGCCTGCGCGTCGCCGTAGCTGCGTCTGGCAACGACCGCGGCGGTCGTGAGGACGAAGCCGACGAGCACCGCCCCTACAATCCACCGACCCCTTACGGCTACGCGGCGCGTCGCCATGCGCGGAGACG
>JALYJX010000169.1 GCA_030775065.1 Gemmatimonadota bacterium
CTCGAGTACGTCGGCCGCCCGCGCGGCGGGCAAGGCGCTCAACAGCTCCGCGACACGGTGGCGCGGGAGGGCCTCCGCTACATCGGCGAGGTCGGCCGGATGCAGCTCCTCCGTCTCCGCGGCAATGCTTCCGGGAGCCTCGTCGAGAAGACTAAGAATGTCGGGTGCCAGCAACGCGGCCACCCCCCGCATCTCATGTCCGCCCGATGGCGTGTGCAGGGGAGTGTGCCGGGAGTCTTTCATCACACCACCGGTAGAGCGCGGCGGTCGTCGCTCAGGCTCACGACTTCGTAACCCGCAATGGAGACGGCTTCGGTGATAGATCCGTGGCTGGCGGTGCCGTCATGATCGATGACGGCGCGGCCAATCGAGACGTCGGCGCGCGAGACGCCCCGCACGCCACCCAGCGCGGTGAATACCGCCCGAACGCAGTGGGCGCAGGTCATGCCGGCAATGCTGGCGGTGGTGATCATCGCCACAATATATGTGAAACGGATTTCATGGATGTAGCGGATCAGAGGCATCGCTCGACAATGCTTGTCACCTGGCCAAGTGGAATCTCGTATCGTTATATGAGGATGAACGGAGATTGAGATGAACGACACCTCATCAGGCGAGTCTCGACTCGACGAGCCTCGGGAAGCCGCAACGCGACAGGTCGCGGCGAGCGACTGGAACCGCGCAGACATCGAGACTGCGCCCCAACCGACTCGCCGGCGGGAGCGGCTCTTCTCACGCAAGGTGATGATCGGCTGGGCGCTGTTCGCAATCGCAGCCTATTTCGGTGTTCAGGCCGCGACGACCGCGGTGAAGGCATCAGTCAGGGAAGCCGTCAGGTCAGGCGTGCTCTCGTCAGCGACGCAGACGAAGGATCGCATCGTGATCGAGACTCCCGACGGTAAGCGGGTGACGATCAGTCGCAAGCGTCCCGGTCCCTCCGTCGAGATCGTCAGAACGCAGCCCACAACGCCGACCAGGCCGACTGACCCCACCACGCGCACCAAACCCACAACCCCGACGACGACCGAGGGGGGCGCCGCTAGAGTAGACCCTCCCCCTTCGGCGGTTCCGCCCGAGCGGAAAAAGCGCTAATCGTCGCTCGGTCGCGCGGCGGGGACAGGCGGATTCTTCGCCCTGCTCACGAGCGTCTTCTCCAGCGCAGGCACGAACAGATCGTACTGCGATCCCGGATGCCACAACACCCAGCCCTCATATCCCGAGTCGTAGACGGCGCGCTTCTGCTGCTCGATCTCCGCAGCTCCGTAGCGCGGCTGCCCGAGCGTGAATGCCTGCAGCCATGGGCGCACGCGCTGACCAGTGATTCCCACGGCGGCGTTACGCTCCCGGGCGCGTGAGATCGCGATGTGAATCACCTTGTAGGGATCGGCGTTTGGACGCGGGATTCCAAACGAGCCGCGCGGGTAATGCGACGGGTAAACCATCGGCAGCAGCACGTCCACGGCTTTAGTGAGCGGCTCCCAGGCCTGCCCGACCTCCAGCGCGCCGTTGACAGTCGTCACCAGGCCAAAAATGTCGGCCGTGGTTCGCACGCCGTACTTGTCGAGGCGCTTCTTCGCCGCGTTCAGAAACTCGGCGAGCGCCTGTGATTTCGTCCGCCCGTTCGATTCGGGAAACACCTGCGCCGGAAGACTCTTGTAGGGCTCGGGGAAGCGAATGTAATCGTACTGAATCTCGCCGAAGCCCATCTTCGCGGCCTCCTCGGCCACCCGGAAGTTGTACTCCCAGATTGAATTCGCATAAGGATTCACCCACGCGAGCCCCTTGTGGTCCCGCCACGCCGAGCCGTCGTTGCGGCGAATCGTGTGCCCGGGATTCGCGCGAGCGGCCACGGAATCCTTGAACACCACAATGCGCGCGACCGGGAGAATACCGTGCGCGTTCAGGGTATCGACCAGTGCCTTCAGGTTCGCAACTTTCGCTGTTGCCCCCTCGTTCTTCTGTAGGAGCGGATCGCTCGAATGGAAGTTCAGGCCGAACTCGTCCTTGATGTCGATCACGAAAGCGTTGATCTCGGTCGAGTCGGCGATGCCGATGAGGCGGCGCATCTTCTTCGTGCTCTGTGCCGCGAAGCGATTGATGTAGAGGCCGCGGATTGGCGCCGAGGGATCGCTGCGAAGCCTTCGAACCTCGACTGACCCCGGACCCGGGGGCAATGCAGGTGCGGCACCGCCGGGTGCCTGTGTGGACCCAGGTGTCGCGCCGGGCTGTGTGGCGCCTGGAGCCGCGATTGCCGACCCGGCGCCCACCACCGAGGAAGCGATCGAATCGGTGCCGGCCTGCGTTTTTGCGGCCGCATCACGGCTTCCGCCGCAAGCCGGGAGAACGAGAAGAGCGAGGATACCGAGCAGCGGACGATTGAGAACTGAGGCCATCTGGATGTCGTTGTTAAGGTCGAAAAATTTCAAAGGGTCATTCAGGGATGATGCACTATATTTGCCACTGATGCGAATCCTTCGTTGGCTGCTCATTGTACCCCTCGCGGGCTGTTCGTTGCCCGAGCCCAAGCCTCCGGCCGCCGAGTTTCTGGTGGCTGACGGGAGTTCGACGTATTGGGTCAAGAGTGGGCCGGCCGGAATCCACGCCCGGGTGTCTCCGCTCATACTGACGCGCGCCGAGGGGCGTTTTTACGAGGTGTTCGTGGGAGAGAGCACACGCTCGTACGAATACGCTCTTTTCTCGGGCGAGCCGATCTACCGTCGCGATCTCGTCACCAACGAATCGACGCTTCTCTGGCAGGACGAAAGAATAAGCGCCTGGGAGCGGGCGTATCTCGCGGCCAATCCTTCGGCCCGACTGCTCGACCCGGACGAAGAGAGCGAGGATGTCTCGCTGTTCGCTACCGGTGAATCGGACATTCTCGGGGTTGTCGGGCCATTCGTTCTGTACACGCATCGCTCGAATCTCGAGAATCTGCACAGCCATCGCGCGGACACGGCGCGCGGAGTGATCGACGTCCGGATCGCCAAGTCGGTGCCGATCGCCGCCCTGGCGACCGACACGGCCGCGATATCCGACGGCGGAGTGCACGAAAAGGGTGGCCTCCGGTGGCGTCATGCAGGCTACGACGTTATCGCGCGTTTCGACACGGCGCGGAATCAGACGCAGGTGATGCTGCGGGATTCTCGCAACAACCAGTGGCCGCTGGGATACGTGAAGTCTCCTGTCCCGCGGATATTCTGGCTCGATGAAGAGCGCGTGGACGCACGCGTACGGTCAGCCATCGGCGACGCTTTCGACGGAGCACTTTCCGACGAAGATCTGACGCAGCTCGCATCGCGCGGACTGCAGCCTGGGTACCGCGGCCAGCGGGGGCAGCGGGCGCAGAGCGCCGCATCTCTTCGACGCGCGGCGAAACACCTGCAGTGACCGCCGCCGCCACGTCGCGGACGGTCAGGGAAACGCAGCACGAGACATCGCAGCTCATGATGCCTCAGCACTCCAACAACCTGAACAACGTCTTCGGCGGAGTGATCCTCGCGATGATGGACACCGCCGCCGCGGTCTCCGCAATCCGGCACGCTCGAATGACATGCGTGACCGTTTCCGTCGACCGCGTGGATTTCCGCGAGCCCATTTACCTGGGCGAGCTCGTCATTATGAAGTGCAGCCTGAACTTCGTCGGAAGGACGTCGATGGAAGTTGGCGTCCGCGTGGAAGCCGAGCATCTGCTCACCGGCGTCAGACGGCACACCAACTCCTGCTACCTGACGTACGTGGCGGTCGACGCGGCGGGACGACCGGTCGAAGTACCGAGGCTCGTAACCGAGACTCCCGATGAGATTCGGCGCAACGAAGCGGCGAAGGAGCGCAGGCGCAGGCGCCTCGAGGAGAGGAGAGACGAAGAAGGTTCGCGCGAGGGTCCGTCGGTTCAATAAGGTCAGGCCGCGCGTTCGAGATCGCGTAGTCCAGCACACTTGAACAGAGAACTGTGAGAAAACCAGTTACGATTTTCTCCCTGTTCTCTTCCCATGCACGCTGGATTGGATGATCTGGAAGGCGCGGCCTGAAGTGGTTGAGCTGGTCGAGTTCTCGCGCACCGCGCACCCTTGACGCCAAGCACGCACTCTGACCAGAGTTCGCGCATGCCACGATCGTTCTCTGTCGACGAAGCGAACCGCATGCTCCCGCTCGTCAAGCGCATCGTGACCGACGCGGTGCGCGATTACTGGCGGTGGCAGGACACGGTGCGTGAGTTCGAGGTCGCCGCGCTCCGCAGCAGTCCGGAGCAGCCCGATCAGGCGGCGGAGGAGCTCCAGGCGAAAGCGACCAAGCTCGCCGAAGAGATCGACGGATACATGGCCGAGCTTCAGAAGCTCGGAGTGCTGTTCAAGGGCTTCGACTCCGGGCTGGTTGATTTTCCGGGAGAGATCGACGGCCGGCCGGTGCTTCTATGCTGGCAGCTCGGCGAAGAGACGGTACAGTATTGGCACGAGGAAAGTGCCGGATTCATTGGGCGACAACCATTGCCGGAGCTCCAGGTAAACTGAATGGCAAACGACATCAGGGAATTCGTGGGGCCCGACGGAACGAGATGGGGATTTCAGGTAAAGGTGCCCGGCTCGAGCAACGCGATGGTTGTGTTCCATCATCCCGGTGGAAAAACCGCGCGGCTCGATCGCTATGCATGGCATCAGTGGCACGGACCCGAGGCTCGCAGCGTCACTGCATCGCTGAGCAAGGAATCGGTGATGAAGGCGCTCACGCCGCCGGTTCTGGCGCTCTTGTTCAGGCAGTCGATGCCCATCTCTGCTTCTCGCGAGGGTCCGTCGGTTCAATAGCGCGAGGGTCCGTAGGCCCAATACACTCAGGCCGCGCGTTCTCGATCGGTTCGTTCAGCAGACTTGGGCAGAGAGCACCGAGAAGAACCTTTATAGGTTAACGGCAACATCTCTCAAGTGTTCGGCTACTCCCGCTATGTCGGCTCTCGTTGAGAGGTCGAGCACCGGCTGCGACACCCTCACGACCTTGAACCGCATCTGGCGCTTGTCGATCGCCCAGTGCACGGCCTGAGGCAGCTCATATTCTCCTCGCGCTGAGAGCGGGACCTCGCGGCATGCGGTGAAGATCTCCGACGTGAAGAGAAAGCAGTTCATGCTCGAGTAGATGGGTGTTCCGGCCCTGAGCATCTCTTCGTTTGGCGCGGCGAGAATGCGCCGCAGGTGGCCGCTCTCATCCATGTCGAGCGCGCCAAATCGCGACGTTCGCTCGGCCGAGACGTTGCCGCTCCGCACCAATGTCTCGCGGTCGAACCCCGCGATCGCCGGCTTGCGCAGTCGATGCAGCTCCTCGAGCGCGACCGATGGATAGTAGTTGTCGGAGTTCAGGACCACGAACGTGTCGCCGGCCGCAAAGTCGTCGGCGGCCAGCACTGCGTTGGCCGTCCCGAGCGCGTGCTCCTGCACGGCGAAGCGAACCCGGAGGCGAGATGGAACCATCTCGCGCTCGTAATGATCGCGCACGCCCTGATGCTCCGGCCCGATCACGAGGCACGCGTCGGTGAATCCCGCATCGGCAACTTCAGTGAGCACGTAGTCGAGAAACGGGCGGCCAATCGGAATCATCGCCTTGATACCCAACTCGGCAGCAGCGGCCTGATCGCCTTCCAGGCGTGCTTCGTCATCCGCTTTGCGCATGCGGGTCCCCAACCCGCGAGCGAGAATCACGACTTTGGTGGTGACAGTGTTGCTGTTCAAAAAGGTTTCCTCGGTGCTCTCTGCGCGAGCCTGCTGAACGAAGCGATCCGGAACGCGCGGCCTGCGTCTATTGGACCGACGGATCCTCGCGAAATTGGACGTCGATCTCCATCCCGTCCCGCGCAACGATGGTGTCGGGGAAGACCTCTCTCGCCTCGCCCAGGAGGTCCGACGCGCTCTGTGAGTAGCGGGCGGAAAGGTGCGTGAGCACCAGCTGCTTCACGCCCGCCGCGCTTGCGACTTGCGCGGCTTCTCTCGCGGTGGAATGTCCCGTTTCCAGAGCGCGCTGTGCTTCCTCGTCGGCGAAGGTCGCCTCGTGAATAAGCAGATCCGCATCGCGCGCTGCTTCCACGGTTCCTTCACACGGCCGGCCGTCACCTCCAAATACCACGCGGCGTCCCGGTCGCGAAGGTCCGACGAGATCCGGCGCATCGATCACTCTGCCATCCGGCAGCGTCACCGACTGCCCGCGGTGAAGCAAGCCCCACATCGGGCCCTCGGGGATTCCCCGCTCGCGCGCCAGGTCGGGATTGAATCGCCCGAGCCGCGTGTCTTCTACGATCGCATACCCCAGCGCGATCTTCCCGGCGTGCTCTACCGGATAGGGCAACACAGTGTATTCCTTTCGCTTGACCGGCGTCTCGGCGGTGATCTCGCGGTATTCGATCGGAAACTTTTCCTTCTCGCTCCCGACTGCGATTGCCCGGGTCAGGAGAGCTTCCGATCCGGGTGGTCCCCAGAGCGTCATCGGCTCCTCGCGCCCCTGAAGAGACAGAGTCCGAAACAATCCAATCACGCCGAGCATGTGATCCGCGTGCATGTGCGTGAAGAAAATGTCGCGAAGAGCAAAGCTGATTCCATAGCGCATCATCTGGCGCTGCGTTCCTTCGCCGCAATCGAAGAGCAGCGTTTCTCCTTCGCGTGTTACCGCGATGGACGTCACGTTGCGCTCGACGGTCGGGCGCGACGCCGATGTGCCGAGGAAGCGGACGGTCAGCGACATTCGCGCAATATACCGGCTTCGGTTTAGACGCAGGCTCCGTTCATCGTGTGGCTGCCGGGGCCGTGTAGGCGTAAATGGATCCGGCAGGATTCAGAAACCGCCTGGGGAAGCCTGGCGCGGCGGATGGCATGTGGGAGCGAAATGTGCAGCACGCGATTGCGTGCAGCGACGCCGGCGCGAACATTCAGGCGCCACGGTGTAGGAAAGCGGAGCGGCCAAAGGGGCCGAGCAGGTATAAACACGAGGGAGATGGTGGACAAAATGCGCAAACGTCTATTAGCGATTGCATCGGTGTCGCTCGTGTTCGGATTCGTGGCGTGCGCCGACCTGGTGGGGCTGGATTACGATGGGGCAGGCGAATACAACCTGGAGACGCTGAACGGCTTTCGACTGCCGACGGTTGTCTATCAGGACGCTTTCGAGCAGGACGAGCTGTTGTCGGAGACAATCCGGCTCTACTCGGATGGGTCGTACACCGACGATTACACCCTGAGGGTGTCGAGCTCGAGCGGACAGTCAACGCAGACGTACCGGGATGTTGGGACCTATACGCGGTACGACACACAGCTTCAGTTCATCGATGGGAATACCGGGGATGCGTTCAACGGCGAGCTCAATGGAAGGACGCTGACGATAACGCAGAACGGCAACTTCTACGTGTACCGCCGGTAAGCAGCGGGCATCTATCGTGAGTCCAGGCAAGAAGTTACGCGGTCGCTCAGAGGCGATAGTCGGGCGATTTGTCTTGACTTTCCGGCGTTTTGCGGTAAGTTGATCTGTATCGGAGCCCTGCGACTTTCGGCAGGGCTTTGACGTTGGAAGCCCGTGTGCGACGGGTGCAGCGGCCCTTTCCCTGGGCGAGTCATGCTTGTCGCGCATTCAGGCGCGGGGCTGTAGCTCAGCTGGGAGAGCGCTGCAATCGCACTGCAGAGGTCAGGGGTTCGATCCCCCTCAGCTCCATGGGTAGAGACCCGCCATTCGAGGCGGGTTGGGGTATAAGCAGGTCGGGAGAGTAGCTGCCCGCCGCCGTTCGGTAGGACGTAGAGTTCCAATGACGGCGCGCGTGGCACGTTAACGCGGCGCATGAGCCGCAAAGCAATGCCGCGAGATCTT
>JALYJX010000170.1 GCA_030775065.1 Gemmatimonadota bacterium
GAGATAGGCAGCGACCTCCGCATCGTGAGGGTCGCCATCCAGCGCGCGCGAATACCAGCTGCGCGCTTCCTCGGCATCCCCTCGCTGCCGTGCAATGTCGCCGAGATGCCGGAGCACGATGATATTCTCGGGATCGAGCGCGAGCGCCTGGTGAAATACGACGCCCGCTTCCTCCATCCGGCCAGCGTCATAAAGAGCCTGACCGTAAACAACGTGACCGCTCATGTGACCCGGCTGCTGAGCAAGGTGAGCGCGACAAATCGCTATTGCCTGCTCGGGATCTCCTGCTTTGCGGTACTCGTTGGCAAGCGGCGCAAAATACCGACGCGGATTCTCGTGGAATTTCTGCCGTAACTCTTCGATCCGTGGTGAACTCTGCATCCTTGAACCCCGCTGGTGTAGCGTCCCCGGCGCGAGCGGGGCAGAACGGCTCAAGATATCGCGCATTGACGAATGGCGTCAATGTGAAGTCCGTGCGCGGCTTGCTTTTACGCCCTGTGAGCCGGTAGTTTTTTAGGTTCTGCTCGTTCAGGGCACGACCTTCAAAAATGCGCCGTCAGGAGTAACACGCGTGCTGCAGTCCATGCGGAGTTCCGCAAAATACATCTGGATATTCCTCATCATTTTTTTTGTCGGGGGATTTCTCCTCGCTGAAACGTCGGGACTGCTTGGTCGAGCCCCGTTAACGACGTCCACGGTGGTCGCGACGGTGAACGGTGAAGACATCATGGCCGTTTCGTGGTTCAACGCGACTCAAGCCCTCGATCAGCAGGCCACTCAGCAGAGCGGTCGCACACTTTCTCTCGACGATCGTCAGCGATTGAAGGACCAGGCATTCGAGGAGCTCGTCGACGCGGCACTGCTGAGGCAGGAGTACAAGCGGCGCGGAATTATCGTGACCGACGAGGAAATCGCCGACGCTGCCCGCTCGAGCCCGCCACCACAGCTCATGCAGAGTCCCGAGCTTCAGACGAACGGACGATTCGATCCCGAGAAATATCAGCGCTATCTCGCCAGTCCGGCGGCAGGTCAGGAAGGACTTCTCCTTCAGCTCGAAGGGTATTATCGCGACGCCATTCCGCGCGAGAAGCTCTTCCAGCAGGTCGCCGCCGACGTGTACGTGAGCGACGCCAGGCTCTGGCAGATGTGGAAAGACACTCGCGACACCGCGCAGATCGCGTACGTCGCATTCCGCCCGGAAATGCTCCCCGACACCGGCGTGGTTGTGCCGGACAACGAGATCACAGAGTACTACGAGAAGAACAAGAAGGATTTCGAGCGTCCCGCGCGGGCGACTGTATCCGTGCTTGCGATTCCGCGTGCTGTGAGTCCGGCCGACAGTGCAACAGTTCGCACGCGCATCCTCGGTCTCCGCGATCGAATCACGAAAGGCGAGAAGTTTGACGACATCGCAAGAACCGAATCGGCCGATTCCACATCGGGTGCTGCCGGTGGCGCGCTCGGCAAGGGGGTCAGGGGCCGCTTCGTGCCGCAGTTCGAGGATGCCGCATACGCGCTCAACGCCGGCGAGCTATCGCAGCCGGTTCTCACTCCGTTCGGCTACCATCTCATCAAGGTCGACGAAAAGAAGGGTGACTCGATTTCGATTCGCCACGTTCTGCTGCGAATCCAGCAGAGCGATTCGGCCGCAACCGTCACCGACAGGAAGGCCGACGAGCTGGCGCGAATTGCCGCCTCCACAACCGACAAGCCGGAAAAGCTCGATGAAGCCTCGCGCGCGCTCGGGATTCCGATTCAGAAAGCAACCGTAGTGGAAACTGACGCGCTCACGATCAACGGACGATACGTTCCGAGCGTCGGCTCATGGGCGTTCACCGGCGCAACGGTCGGTGAAACGAGTGATCTGTTCGACGCTGAGGACGGATACTATCTCGGTCGGCTCGATTCGCTCACGCCGGGAGGAATCCCGACGTTGCAGGAGGCGACTCCTGAGATCAAGGCGCTTCTCGCGCGACAGAAGAAGCTCGACAAGGCAATGCCTCGCGCACGGTCGCTGGCGACACGGGCCGCGGCGGCATCGCTCGAGCAGGCCGCGAGCGGTGAAGGCCTATCGGTTACGAGGAGTCCTCGGTTTACGAGAATTGGTGGAGCCGAAGGAATTGGCCGCTTGAACGAAGCGATCGGCGCCGCGTTCTCCCTTCCGATCGGTGTGGTCGGCGCCCCGATCAGAACACATGACGCCATCTTCGTCGAGCGAGTGGACAGCCGCGTCGTTGCCGACAGCGCCGCGTGGGCACAGCAGAAGGACATCCAGCGGGCGCAGGTGATGAATCAGATGCGGCAGCAGCGTGTTCGGGAATTCCTCACCAACCTGCGCGCGAACGCGAAGATCGTCGATCGTCGAAAGGAAGTCGAGGCGGCGAATCGCCAGCTGGTTGAGTAGCGCGAGCCCGGACTCCCCGGGCGATTTTCCTTCTCAGATCAGCCGCTTCGGCTCCGGAGCGGGAGTTGTTTCTTCGGCCTGAGCGGTGCGGCGCTGTTCCAGCTCAGCCGCACTGAGCCGCGGCTCATAACGGGGCGCGTCCGGGTCGATCTCGCGCGTCGCCTCGTTGATGTTCTTCTTGAACTCCTTTATCCCCTTGCCCATCGAACCTGCGATCTCGGGAATTCGCTTCGCCCCGAAGAGGAGCAGCACGATTACCATGATGATCAGGATCTCGGGAAAACCGAGGTTTCCGAACATTTCTTCCTCCTAGAAGAGAGAGCGTGCGATCAGGTAGGCGACCAGCACACCCACGAGACTCAACAGCGAGACATCGAGTGCCACCGGGCCAAGCGCGAACTTGAGAATAACCATGTCCAGCGTCAGCGGCCCCACTGATGGTGTTACCCCGGTGGTGAAGAATTCCTTCGCCGATCCGGGTGGAAGAAACGTCCTTGCCACCTGCGTCAGCAGCCCTCCTACGACGAAGCCGCTGGCGAGGACGAGTGCATGAAACACCGCGCCATGGCGGGCCGCTCCACGCGGAGGCATCAGGCGTGTCGCTCCATTACATACGAAATAGAGTCTATCAGCGCTGTTCGCGCCACCGTGTCCGGAAGGATCCGCAGAGCGTCCTCCGCCTGAGCGGCAAACCGGGAGCCGGCCGCGCGGGCGTAATCGAGTCCTCCGGTCTCTCCGACAATGCCGATTACCTCGGCAATCGCCCTTTCATCTGGCGAGTCCGAGGCGAACAGGGACTCTACGCGGGACCGAGCGCTAGGGGGCATGATCCTGAGCGCTGCGATCAGCGGCAACGTCATCTTGTGCTCCTTCAGATCGAGGCCGGTCGGCTTCCCCGCCGTCGCCTCTGCTTCCGTGTAATCGATCAGGTCATCGGCGATCTGAAAAGCCATTCCAAGCAACTCTCCGTATTTCGCCAGAGTCTGACGGTGCTGGCTCGCACCGCATAGCGAGCCGATTTCACACGCAGCGGACATCAACGACGCAGTCTTTGCGCGAATCAGCGCATAGTAATCGTTCTCCGAAAACTCGAGGGGATCGTCCACGGCGAGCTGCCGAAGCTCTCCAATCGACATCTCGGTGGAAGCGCGGGTGAGGGCGTGCAGTGCGCCCAGATTCCCCTGGGTCACGAGGCGCGAGAGTGCGGTTGAATAGAGAAAGTCGCCCATTATCACCGAAACCTGGTGATTGAAAAGTGAATTCAGAGTGGGCATGCCACGACGGAGTATCGAGTGGTCTATCGCGTCGTCGTGAACCAGCGTTGCGAGATGAATGAGCTCCACTGCGGCGGCGAGCGTCACTGCCGCGGGCTCGGGCCTGTCCTCGACGCCGCTCGAGAGCAGCACGAGGGTTGGCCGAAACATCTTGCCGCGCATGGCCATCAGATGAGCGCTCATTTGCGCGACGAGAGGCACGTCGGCCGCTACCGCGCGCCACATCTCCTCGGAGACTGCGTCGAGCCGTTCTCGCACGGGATCCTGGATCCGCTGAAGTGCGCTGAGCCGCGTGTGTGTCGTGCTACCCTCGGGCGCTGGGGCCGCGCCCAAAGCCGTCATCGACGGGCCTTCGCCAGCGAGCTCAGTCGTCGCGCGGCGTCGCGAAATCCCATGTCGACGGCAATCACTCTTTGATAAAATGCCGAGGCTTCACCGGGCTTATCGAGCTCTTCGGCTGCGCGCCCCAGGAGGTAAAGCACGCCGACAAGCGCATCCTCAGTGAGTCCGGACTCGTCGACAATGCGATCGAGGATCGTCGCGGCGACGGCCGGCTGACCGCGCTCGATGAAACACTCGCCAAGCGCTTCCGACGCGCGAAGCCGATGGCCGCTCCCGCGCGTCGCTTTTTGAAACGCGGAAATCGCCTCGTCCACCAGGCCCATCTCGCGGAACGCGATGCCAAGATCGTAGTGACTGTCGAAATCCGTATCGTTCACGCTCCGCGCGACTCCCTGCTTGAACTTGTCCAGCATTTCGGCGAAATCCTTCTGCTGGTTGTTCACCGGCGCTTCATCGTGAGCCACCATCCGCGTCGACTGCGGCGTTCGATTATCCTCGTACCACCGCGCGAGGTCGACGAACTCGTCGTCAGCTTCGCCGGTCTCGACTGAATACGCGGCAGTCGTGCCCGTCGATATCACATCGAGTCCGGCGAGCGGATCACCCAGCGCCGTCTCGTGCAGAACGGGAACCGTTGCGTCTTCGACAGTATCCTGGCGGTCGGGTGCATGCTCGGAGGATGACGACGGTGCGACGGCCTCGCTCACGAGCGGCGCGAGCTCCACGGGCTCCGGCGGAGTCTGCATGTCCACGAGGTCCAGGCTCGGACCATCAGGTGTCTGTTGCACGCTGTCGGCTTCGCCCTTCGAGGCCAGCGCCGTCAGCTCCAGTCCTTCGAGCTGGGCAGCGCCACGCTCAGAGTGCAGCGGCTGCTCTGCCGGTTTTGCTGCGTGGGTTTCGAGCGTGACAGTCTTCGCCGCGGGAACCTCCTCGACGAAGTCGAGGTCCAGGAATACGAGACCTTCCTTCTTCTGCTGCCGCGGTATTGCGGCTTTTCTCGGCGTGAACCCCGGGTCGAGCGCCTGCATTCGCTCCACCGTTGCGGCGGCCTCAGTAGTTCTTCCCTCCGCTTCCAGTGTGTCGTACAACAGCTGCAGCTGTTCCAGCGCTTCCGGTTTTCGATCCGCCTTGACGAGCTGGTCGGCAAGCATCAGCCGAACATCGTCCTGCCCGGGGCAAAGGTCCGCGAACTCCTTGAGAGCACGGAACGCTTCATCGAGCTTGCCTCCCTTCTGCATCCGGTCCGCGTACTCGAGGAAATTCTGCTTGGCGTCGCTGTTGAAGCCCTTCTTCGCGCTTATGAGGCCGAGCTTGTAGTAGGCACTGCTCCGATTAGGCGAGTACCGGAGAATTTTGTTGCATAGAGCGATCGCGTTGTTGAAGAAGCCGCCCTCGGCGTACAGATCTACGGCTTTCTCGTAGTAGTTGATCGCTTCGTCCATGTTGCCGACACGAAAATGCAGATCGCCTACGCGATTGTAGAGAGGAACGTCACGCTCCTCGTCGGTAGCGCGGGAGGAATCCAGCACCTGCTGGTACAGCTCGAGCGCCTTTTCGTACTGCTTTTTCTGCTCGAACTCCGCGGCCTTCTTCTTCAGCTTTGCGATATTCGACATCTAATCCGGTGAAGACGTGAACCTGAGTCGGAAGTTACCGGCTTACGCGCGAGCGTGACAAGGTTTTCCCCGGACCCACGTCGCCTTACAACGACGATCACCATACCAATACGGTATCTCACGAAAGTCGGCGCCATCGAAAATTGAGAGGTCCGCGGAGAAGCCTGGCGCAAGCTGACCCACCTTCTTCGCGAGTCCAAGAGCTGCCGCTCCGTTGACTGTAGCTGCCACCAGGGCCTCGCTCGCGCTCATCCGCAGCAGGCTCACGGCAAGCGTCAGGATCAACGGGAAGTTCACCGTTGGCGATGTGCCCGGATTGAAATCCGTTGCGAGAGCCACGGCTGCTCCGGCCTCGATTAGCGCACGGGCCGGCGCCTGCCTTGCGCGACCGAGAAAGAGCATCGTTCCAGGCAGGAGTGTCGCGACCGTCTGGCTCGCTGCGAGCGCCCTGATGCCCGAGGCCGAAATCGCGGCGAGATGGTCTGCTGATACGGTGCCAATAGCGGCGGCAAGCTCGGCGCCGCCGGCAGGCTCGAGCTCATCGGCGTGCAGCTTGATACCGAGCCCCGCTGATCGGGACGCTTCGAGTATGGCTCTGGTTTCCTGAAGGGTAAAGACGCCCGGCTCACAGAACACGTCAGAGAACAATGCAAGCTTTTCTTCAGCAACCGCCGGTATGATCGTCTTTACGATGAGCTCGACGTACTCTGATCGCCCGTTCGGACGCTGCCTTTGGTCCAGCGGGATTTCGTGTGCCGCAAGAAGCGTCGGGATGATGCGGATGGGCGTCGACTCCGCCACTCGTCGAATGACGCGAAGCGACTTGAGCTCGTCGTCGAGCGAAAGCCCGTAGCCCGATTTGATCTCGATCGTCGTCGAGCCGTAGCTCGCGAGGCGGCGGACGCGCTCCAGGGTCAATTTGTAGAGCTCGTCCTCCGGCCTCGACCGCAGGTCGGCAACCGAAGCATGGATCCCGCCGCCTTTCTGTGCGATCTCCATGTAACTGCTCCCCGCGGCTCGAAGCTCATGCTCCTCAAACCGCGCGCGCCCGAACACGGCGTGCGTGTGGGAATCCACGAGACCGGGGGTTATTACCGAATCGGAGCAATCCACCTGCTCGGCGTCGGGAAACTGCTCGAGGAGCTGTTCCTGCGGCCCGACTGCAGAGATCACATCTCCTTCGATCGCAACGGCGCTGCCCGCGATTGCCGCAACCTCGGCCATCTCCGCGCCGCGACGGCCGCGCGCCGGCCCGGCACAGGTGACGACCTGTGCGGCGTTCAGAAAAAGCGTCGTGTTCACAACAGTCAGGCGAGGACGTCGCGGATGCGCGACAGCCTCAGCGGCGCCTGTGCCTCTCCGCGGCACGCGTAGTAGCACGCGTTGCATGCGATCGGCTCATACTTCCTGAATTCTCTCCAGTGAAAATCGCTGGGAAAATCGGGACAGCGCTTCACGTGACCGGTGGGATCCACGTGGATCGTCCGCATTCCGGAGCGGCATGGCTCGTTCATCTCGCCCCGCACGTAGCGCGGAATGTTCTCCAGATAGTAGTCGGAGTTGCTGATGACGCCGCGGTGCCGTTTCTTGAACTCTAGCAGCGCCGCCGTCACCGCTTCAAGCTCGGCGATTCGATCGCCGTCGATTATTCCGGTCCGGTCGCCATTCTTCGAGTCACTGTACGAGCTGAAGTTCACTCCGCATCTCAGCTCGCGCGCGAAGCGCGCGATTGGAAGAATCTGGTCCAGGTTGGATTCCTTGATGACTGTGTTGAATCTGACGCTGTCGACTCCCATCGCGCGCATCCGTGGAATCACTTCGAATATTCGGGCGCTCAGTCCGGGAATGCCGCGAGCGCGATCATGGCGCTCATCGAGATAGTCGAGCGAGATGTTGAACTGATGAATGCCCGCATTCCAGAGCGACCGCGCGCGCTCCGCGGTCAGCATCCCCCCGTGCGTGAGCAGGGTCGAGTACTGCACGGAAACCGCGGCGTTGACGCCCGCGACAATGTCCTCGAGGTCGCGCCTCAAAGTCGGCTCGCCACCTGTATACGTGATCATCATCGGATTGAAGAATCGCGCTGCGTCCGTGAAGCTCTTCACTTCACCGGCGCGCGCCGACGGACTTGTCTTCCAGTAGTCGCAGAAACCGCAGCGCGCGTTGCACCGC
>JALYJX010000171.1 GCA_030775065.1 Gemmatimonadota bacterium
CCCCTGGTCAGCTTCGTCCACTTTCCGCCGCCATCCGTGGACTTGTAGATCCCGCTCTCCGGTCCGCCTCCGACGAAGCTGTACGCCTTGCGCTGCCGCTGAAACGAGGCCGCGTACATGATGCTCGGGTTCGTCGGATCCATTACCACGTCGGTCACGCCGGTATGAGCGCTGAGCCTGAGAACGTTCGTCCAGGTCTTTCCGCCGTCCATCGTTCTGAACAGGCCGCGCTCTCCGCCGCTCGCCCACAGCGGTCCAACCGCCGCGACAAACACGATGCTCGGGTTGTTCGGATGCACTACGATGCGGCCGATGTGCTGCGACGTCTTGAGACCCATGTGCGTCCAGGTCTTGCCGCCGTTCTCCGACTTGTAAACCCCGTCTCCCCACGACGAGCTGCGCAGGTTGTTGGCTTCGCCGGTCCCGACCCAGACGATCTCGGGATTCGAGGGCGCCAATGTGACGTCGCCGATGGACGACGAGCCCTGCTTGTCGAACACGGGCTCCCACGTAGTACCTGCGTTGATGGACTTCCACACGCCGCCGCCGGCAGCCGCGGCGTACATCAGCTTTCCCAGCCGATCGCCAACGCGCGACTCAGGCCCCTCGGCAACCGCCAGATCAGAGATGCGTCCGCTCGTCACGGCCGGTCCGATGGGACGCCAGGCGAATTCGCTGAGCATGAGCGAATCGTACGTAGCGGCGTTGAATGCAGTTTTGGGCGCTGTGGCCGGCGGACGCCGCACGGAAGTCTGGCCGTAACCGGGCGATCCAGAAATGAGGACAATGCAAACTGCGAGCGCGCACAGGAGATAGCGCGCACGGGGGGTTTCAGTCATGAGTTGTAGTTTCGACCGACTGGGGGATTATCTCCGTCAAATGTTAACATTAGGCGAAGGGCGATTCCACGGAAAATGTGTCGACCTCTCTTACCTGACCTGCCACCTGGTGACCTCGGCTCCTTGCGCCTCGCACCTGCGTTTCTCTCAGTTGAATTCCCGTGGTCGTGGATTTTACCGGTAATGATCTCGTAGATGCCTCTGACCAGTTCTGATCCGTTCCCTATGCGTATTCCCCGCTTTGGCCCATCGAAACGCCAAGGCAACGGCACCGCTTTCCCCGAGGGTCCGTCCTCGCGCTATCCATTTCAGTTCCTCGTCGAGATCGCGCGGAATCCGCTGGCGATGATGATCGCCATGAACCAGGGCTACGGTGACATCGCACACTACAAGATCGGCCCACAGCACCTCTACCTGTTCAAT
Source organism: Gemmatimonadota bacterium (assembly GCA_030775065.1). Lineage (GTDB taxonomy): Bacteria > Gemmatimonadota > Gemmatimonadetes > Gemmatimonadales > Gemmatimonadaceae > UBA4720. The sequence goes on from JALYJX010000171.1 coordinate 1,263, forward strand.
CATCCGGACCTGATCCGGGACGTGCTGGTCACGAATCAGAAGAACTTCCACAAGAGCCGGGGCCTCGAGCGTGCGAGACGGCTCCTCGGTAACGGCCTGCTCACGAGCGAAGACGAGTTTCATCTGCGCCAGCGGCGGCTGGCTCAGCCGGCGTTCCATCGCCAGCGAATTGCCGCATATGCGACGACGATGTCCGAGTACGCGGCACGCACGCGCTCGGGATGGACCGACGGCGAGACGGTTGACGCGCACACGGAGATGATGCGCCTCACGCTCGGCATCGTCGCCAAGACTTTGTTCGACGCCGACCTGGATGCGGAGGCCGCGGAGATCGGCCAGGCGATGACTACAGCGTTCGAAGTCTTCAACTACGCGATGCTGCCGTTCACCGAGTATCTCGACCGGCTTCCGATTCCCGCCGTCAGACGATTCAACGCCGCCCGCGACCGGCTCGACAGGACGATCTATAGAATGATCCGCGAGCGCCGCTCGGGAGGGGAGGACCGCGGAGACCTTCTCTCGATGTTGCTCCTCGCGCAGGATACGGAGGGCGACGGCACCGGCATGAGCGACCTGCAGCTCCGCGACGAAGCGATGACGATCTTCCTCGCCGGGCATGAGACCACCGCCAACGCTCTCACCTGGACGTGGTACCTGCTATCGCAGCACGGCGACGCAGAGGCGCGGCTGCACGCCGAGATCGACTCGGTGCTCGGCGGACGGCTCCCGACTTTCGATGACCTGCCGCAGCTCCCTTACACGCGAATGGTGCTCGCGGAGTCCATGCGTCTTTATCCGCCCGCCTGGGCGATCGGCCGCCGTGCGATCAAACCGTACGAGGCAAACGGATACACCGTTCCTGCGGGATCGGTGATTCTCATGTGCCAGTACATCATGCATCGCGATGCTCGTTTTTTCCCTGAGCCGGAGCGCTTCGATCCGGAGCGATGGACGCCGGCAGCGCAGGCGGAGCGTCCGAAATTCTCGTACTTCCCGTTCGGCGGCGGCGCACGCGTCTGCATCGGAGAGCAGTTCGCGTGGATGGAGGGGATCCTTCTACTGGCGACAATCGCTCAGCAGTGGCGAATGCGTCTCGTTCCGGGGCAGGTGATCGACCTTCAGCCGCTGATCACATTGAGGCCGAAGTACGGGATGAGGATAACACTCGAAAGGCGAAACGCGCCGGATGTTGTGATACGCTGAAAGCGCGTTCCATAACTGTTCCGTTCCTCTCAGTGGCGGAAGCCTATCTGCCCAACAAACGGCGACTCCAGGACGACCTGAGTTGACAACAATCCAGCGCTATGCGACATTACGACATATAAATGTACGATAATCGTACAAACCTTCGCAGGCATTCTGTTCTCGTAACCAGAGCTCGGCAATGACAAAGCAAAGCCAAGTCGGAAAACGACTTAGAGAGGCTCGCGAGGCTGCCGGGCTGACGCAGCAGCAAGCCGCTGATTGGCTCGGTATCCGCCGGCCTGCAATCGCGGAGATCGAGTCAGGCAAACGCGCTGTCAAGAGTGATGAGCTCGCTCGGCTTTCGTCCCTCTACGGGCGAAGCCTCAGCTGGCTCGCTGTCGGCGAAACAGGACCGGAAGAGCTTGTGACGGCAGCGCTCTTTCGAGCGGGGGATTCGGTCGATCCCACGTTGCGCCGAGAGGCCAGTCTCATGGCGCGCAGGTGTCATCTACTTGCGAAAGTTGAACACAGTCTGGGACAGACGCGGACTACAACGCAGACGCGCAGGTATGTAGATGAAACCGCTCTGCTCGATCAGACAAGAGCGTATGAACATGGCCGCGCTGTCGCCTATCAGGAACGAGATCGACTCGGCCTCGGTATGACGGCGCCGCTTCGCGATCCTTGGGGGATCGTCGAAGGCGCCGGCTTGCACGTTCTACTCCTGCATCTGGGGAGTAATCACCACGTCGATGGGATTTTCACGAGACTCGCAAACGACAAAGCATGTGTCGGCGTGAACGTCGACAAGTGGGTATTCCGGCAGGTGTTCACGGTTGTTCATGAATATGCTCACGCGATTCTCGATAGCGGTCTGCAGAGTGAGCTTTGCGACACAAGTCAGGGATGGCGTCCAGCTGAGCAGCACCTGTATGCCAATCGTGAGCTGCGAGCCAATCAATTCGCGGCCGTTTTCCTCGTGCCACAGGAAGCGTTAGTGTCCTATGTGGAGAGCAGAGGAATGATCCGCTACACTCGTGAGCGCGGGCGACATGTAACAGGTCTGAGTCCGGTGGAGCTCGTTCGTGCGCAGGATTACTTCGGTGTGAGCAGCGAGATGCTGCTGTGGCGCTTGCAAAACGAAAACTTGCTGAATGCTACCGAAAGACGAACCGTGCATCAGGAACTCTTGCGTCATGGCGTGATGAACATTGCGCGTGGGTTGGGCTACCAATGGCGCAGCAGGGCTCAACCTTTTACGCGGGCACATGAGCTCGCTCTCGCGGGATACACAAAAGGTCATGTTGCTCTGGGTGACCTCGCTGATATTTTTGGTTTGGACAAAGCGGAAATGCACGAGCGGCTCCGTGAACTGGAAGTGTACCAAGAATTCGATGAAACGGATGCGCTAATCGGTCAGCCTGCCTGAAACGCGTTCGTCAATGCGCCGCACGTGTGTTCTTGACACCTCATTAATATTGGCGCTATCGGCAACTGGGCGGCTCGACCTTTTCCTGTCGAACTCAAGGTACAACCTGGTAATAACTCCTCTGGTGCGTGGGGAGTTGGTACGACGTGAATCGCGCGATCCTGTTGACCTTGCGATCTCGATAGGACACGTCACGGCCGCGGAGCTTGACACTGCTTCTGAACGCGAAATGATTCTGTGGAGTCGCTGGAGTCGAATCGTTGACGCGGGGGAAGCAGAGGCCATTGCGCTCGCCCAAGGGCGGGGGTGGCTGGTTGCATTAGAGGACCGTCAGGCTCAACGTGCCATGGATCGCGATGCCGGCCGCGGCCGATGGATCAGCTGCGTGAATCTGCTGTTAGATGCCGTTGACGATGGTGTGCAGTCGGCAGAAGAGGCGGAGACACTATTTCAAATGCTTGATTCGTACCCAGGGTATGTGAAGCGCGGGGTTACCACGCTTGCGGTGCTCCGAACCGGATAGCTCTGTCATCGTTGTGCGATCACATTATCAGTACGGGGGGACCGGCGACGATAGCTGTTTCGTGCGATGCTCTTAATGGGAGCCACGGCTACGCTCCTACCTGGGCCTCGTGTCGATGTATTTCTTCGCCGCCTTGACCGCGATCGCTCCACCGGGAACAAACATCCCGATGGCATCGGCGCCGATATCGAAGAGGAACGCCTGATCGAGAGCCTTCCCGAAATACTCGGTGAAGACGCGGGTGCCGGACCGGAATTCGCCGGTAAGCCCGTCGACCTCGAGAATCGCTTCCTTCTGTTTCGAGGCCCACGTGTACTTGAACGCGTAGACGGGCCGGTAGTACAGGTCCACACGTGAAACCTCAACCTCTTCCTGCAGGATCGTATCGGCCTGGATGCCGGTGATCATCTTCGACAGCGAATCCCGCATGATCGCCGAGATTCGCGCCTGCGGCGGGATGAGGATCGCATCGGCGCCGACTTCGTCCGTGAGCTGGCCCGTGACCTCCGTCGCGGTCAGGGATAGATACTTCTTCAGCTGGGGCGCGTCCTTGCCGGTGATGCCGTCGAGGATCTTCTCGTTTCGCTCCTCCTGAAGACAGTACTCGAGGACCGGAACGTGGAAGTGGCCATTCAGCACGTCATACTTCGTGTCGTGAATCGTTGCCGTCTTGACCTCGATTCCGGTCGACGCGATCTGGTAGTTGGTTGTCCGCGTGTACTCGTAGCGCGCCCTCGAAACGACGTGCCAGAACGGCTCGTACCGATGCTCGCTGTAGGTCAGCGAGAAATCTTCGTCTTTCGGCTTGCTGAGGAAGCTCGTCACCTTGCTCAGTGCATCGAAGGCTCCGAGTTTTTTCTGCCACGCAATGTCGCTCGCCTGCTTCGCCGACAGCAGGTCTTTCAGCAGGAGGATGCGCTGGCTCGCGACTTCTATCTGCACTTCACCAAGTCTACGGTTCGAGAGTTTGCGGCGTAAGCCACATTCGGATCTAGTCCGCGAACGCTCTGACAGATAGAGGCGAGTCGTCGTACCACCTGAGCAGATCCGCAGGATCGTCGTAAAGAGCGATCGCACCGCTCAGCTCGGGGATCGTCCAGCCGCCACACAGCAGCGCAACGAGATTCACGTGCGCGCCGATCGATGCCTGCACGTCGTAAGGCGTGTCGCCGAGCATTACCAGGTTCTCTGGTTTGAGCCTGCTGCGTCGCACAGCCGCCTCGACGATGTCCGGGTCGGGCTTCGATTCTTCGACATCACTCGATGACGTTCGCGCGCCCATCAGGTCGGCCACACCTGCTGCCTCCAGCAGCTGCTCGAGCTCGTTTCCACCAGCCGAGCTGGCGACGACGAGCCTGAGGCCGTCCTCCTTCAATCGCTCCGCCAGCTCGCGCGCGCCCGGGGTCGGACGCAAAACCGGGAGATACTTCTTCTCGAATATCTCCCAGCGTCGTGTCGTCAGCTTCTTTCCGGGAGGGCTCTCCGACTCGATCCCAATCGCGGAGGGGAGGAGCTTGTCCCCACCCATCCCGATCATCGGCCAAATCATCTCGAACGGTACGTCGTATCCGGCTTCGGCCAGTGTCTCCACCCACGAGCGGGCGTGTGCGCCGTTGCTGTCTAAGAGCGTACCGTCGATGTCGAAGATTACTCCACGTAGCACTCGCCTGCGGCTATTGCGTCTTCGCCTGGATCGCCTTCGCACCGTCGAGGTGCGCCTGAACGAGCGGCGCCGCTTTCTGAATCAGATTCTTCAGCTCGGGGTTCTGCGCTGCACCCATCGCCGTGGTCGCCGTCTGCAGCAACGCCTGGTGGTAAACCACCTCATTGTCTATGTACGCCTTGTCGAAATCCTTACCCTTGGCCGCGCTGTTGAGCATCGACATCGTCTTCTGCACATCCGCCGCGTGCGTATCACCCGGTGGTGCTTCAGGTGTTACGCCGAGTTTCTTTGCAAGGCTGTCACCCGATCGGCGAAGTACATGATGGTCACGCATCATCATCCTTGCGTAGTCACGCACGTCTGCGGCGGTCCCCTTTGTTGCGGCGACGGATCCGGCAAGACTGTCCAGATGATTTGCGCCGTCGAGGATGTATACGATGTTCGCATCGCTGAGCGCCGGCGTGGTTGCCATCCCGGTGTCAGCGATCGTGCCCGCTGTGGTGTCGGCGATTACCCCCGTATCCACCGCAGCATCGTCCTTCTTCGCGCATGCGGACATGACGAGTGCCGTCCCCAGCACCAGCACGAGTCCGGCGCGCTTTGAGCGCGTGCTCAACATCTTCACCCCCTGAAGGATTTCGTGCGACGTAAACGCTTGCTGTCCCATGTATTACGGCAAGATTTGGACTAGTCGAGGCACTGCTCCCCTGCACGCAGACAGTGCCGTCTTAACGGTTTGCAGCCTGCCGTCGTCCAACTGGCACTGGACGGCGTTATGGACGTCCGTATATCGTCCACTCACGAACGGCCGCAGCATCCTCGCACCATCGGTGTCCGCGGCAGAGACTTTCAGGAGGCTCGATGCGCAGGATCGCCTTGATTTCGCTGGCCGCGGTGTCACTCGCTGCGTGCTCGACCGAGACTACCGCCCCTGCCGCCAGCGACGAGCAGGTCAACGAGTTCGCCGCGTCGGCGTTTGGAAACGCGCTGACTTCGGCTGGAGGGTACGACGCGGACCTCTACCAGGCACGGCTGTTCAACGCATTGCCGGACGAGATCAAGCTCACCGATGAGCAGCGCGCGAAGATCAAGACACTGGTCGAGGCTTTCCAGGTGGCGACCAGGGCGGACCGTGATGCACTGAACCGCATTCTCCGACAGGCAATGGAGGCGGTTCGCGCCGGCAAGTCGCGCGCGGAAGTGATCGCGATACTCGACAAGGGGCTCGTGATAGCCAACCGGTTGAGGGCCGCCGAGACAACCCTCAAGACTCAGATCGAAGGGATCCTGACCGCCGAGCAGCGCGCGTGGCTCGCCGCGCACACGCCGCAGCGATGCGATCCGAGCAAGTTCGTTCCGCTTACCGATGCCCAGAAGGCGCAGATGAGAGCACTCGAGGCCGCGTTCCAGGAAGCCAACAAGGCTGATCTCGCCGCGGTGAAGGCGGCATTCGAACAGGTCAGAGCCGGGCTCGCCGCAGGAAAAACACGGGAAGAGCTGAAATCGATTCTCGACTCGGTCCTGCCCGCTATCCAGCGGCTCGATGCTGCGCGCAGAGCACTCCATCAGCAGCTGGAAGCGGTGCTCACCCCCGAGCAGAAGGCATCGCGCTGCCTGCCACTGGGCTAGCACACACGGCTTGCGGGAATCGAAAGGCCCCCTGATCTCATCGGGGGGCTTTTCTTTTGACTACAAAAGAGAAGTGCGTGCTATGAGCCTGCAGTATGACTAGCCGCCAG
>JALYJX010000172.1 GCA_030775065.1 Gemmatimonadota bacterium
CGTTCCAGCCGCGCTCGACGAGCCACTTCGAGACGAAGTCCACGACCGCTCCCTCGCTGGAGGTAGTCGAGGGAAGCGCAAGCAGCTCGGCGGCTAGTGCTACGACGTCAGTCATTGCGTCAATGATAGTTGTTCTTCACTGATGAGGAAGCGACCACGGAGAACACAGAGCGGAACTTTACCGCGGAGAACGCGGAGTACGCGGAGGCCATCGGCCCGTGCCCGAGCTTCGATCGCCGTCACCTTTTCAAAGAGTTTAACTCACTTTGGCGATCGAGGCCGTACCGCGCGAGCTGTTCCCTTAAAAAGCTCCGCGTCCTTCGCGTTCTCCGTGGTAAAAGTGGTTCTCGGTGTTCTCTGCTAGACGGTAGGACGCGCGCCGGTCGCCTCGAAGGTCGTCGTAGTGCCGGGCTCGATGCCGCGGACGTGCTCCACGAACATCTGCTGGATGAGCGTGTTCGCTTCGCGATGGTAGACATCGTGATGCCGCTCGCCGATCTCACCAATTCGCGAGAGCTCAGTGTTGCCGAGCGCACGGCCTCCGTCGCGGAAGGTCTTGAACGTATCCTCGGCCTGGCGCGACATCACGATGTCGCCAACGAGGCGCAGGAAGTCGCTCTCGCGCGCGGCATCTGCGAGATCGCGCGCCTTGCCGATTACGGCTCCAAGCAGACTCTTGCCCGCGCCGGCTTCTGCGCCGAGCGTCTGCTGATAGTCCTCCAGCATCCGCTGATGCTCGCGGACGTTCGGAATATGGCGGCTGCACAGATCGCGAAAGCGGACGTCCTCCGCCTGCTTTTCGTGGTCCTCGAGGGCCTCGAGAAATACCTTGTGCTGCGCGACGGCGTTGTTCACCTGGCTTTTCAGAAAGTCTATTCCGCGATCCATGATGCGCTCCCGATATGAGACGAATTGCGACCGGATTTTCTAGTCGATTGCGGATAAACTTTGCACAAGACAGGCCACGGGGAGCGGCCGGAACAGGAGCTACGGACGCGCCCTGACGACGATTACAGCAACATTGTCCGAGCCGCCGGCCGCGAGGGCCTCGTCGACGAGCTGGCGGGCAACCGCCTCTGCGTTCCCCGGCTGCTCCATGAGAGTCTCGATCCGCTCGGTGTTGACGTGCTTCGTGAGCCCGTCGGTGCAGAGCATAATGCTGTCACCCGGCTCGAGGTCAACCAGCCCAACCACCGGGTGGAGCTCTGTTCCGCCTATCGCGCTCGACAACGCGGCCGCAGGCCTCGCGCGCGCGGCCTGCTCCTCGGTCCATGCCCCCATCGAAATCATATATTCGCCGATGGTCTGATCGCGCGTGAGCTGCTGCAGGCGGCCTCGTCGTCGAACATAGGCACGGCTGTCGCCGACGTGAATGAGGTACGCCCGCGGCCAGATGAGGAGGACCATCGTAAGAGTCGTCGCGGGCGCCGGCCCGCGTTTTCCGGCGTGCTCTTCGCGGAGATTCTGATCAACGCCGCGCACTGTTTCTTCCAGACGCTGGAAGAGGTCGTGCTCCTTCGATGCTTCGAGTCGGTTGAAGCAGCCGACTGTCTCCGAGACGTACTTGAGAAGCGCGGCGATTGCTCCTTCGCTGGCACGGTCGCCGCCCGGGCCACCGCCGACTCCGTCGGCAACGACGAAAAGGTGCGCGTCGGCAGAACCAAACCTGTTTGCCAGCGCGTCCGGAGAAAGGCTGGAATGACGGATATCGACGGACCGGTGAATATCAACTATCAGGAAGTTGTCCTGATTCGATTGCCTGACATGTCCCTGGTGGGTGAGTCCGAAACTGTCGATCGCCTGCATCGCTCAGGCCTCCGCCTTCCCGAGGGTTGCTTCGGCGAGCCACTGAAAAGTCGCTTCGACGCCGGTTCCAGTCTTCGCGCTGGTGCGGAAATGGTGCAGACCGCGCGAGTGGACCGCCTCTTCATCCTCGGCGGTGAGCTTCCACTCGTCCACCAGGTCTATCTTGTTGACCGCCACGACCGAGGGGATCCCGCCGACCGTGCCGGTGACCATCTCTCGAATCTCGGAGATCTGATCGAGCGTTTCCCGCCGTGTTCCATCAACCACGTAGATCACTCCGTGAGCGCCGCGGACGTAGCTGGCGCTGACGTTGTGCGTACCGTCCCGCCCCTCGAGATCCCACAACATCAACGTGACCGTCTGGTCTCCAACCTGAACTTCCTTCCGGTCGATTTTCACGCCAACGGTGCTCAGGTATTTCACAGAAAAGATCGAGTGGACGAATTGCTGCACGAGACAAGTCTTTCCAGTGCCGAAAACACCCACCATGCAGATCTTTTTCTGGATCATCTCGTGCCCCCTGCCCGCAAACTTGCGCCCGACAGGACAACATCGAAAGAGACGCTGCGATTGATCCTCGCGCGCTGATCGGGATCGCCCGCCTGAAGGGGACGTGCAGTCGCGACCGGATCGAGCTTCAATTTCGAGGAGGGTATGCCCGCAGCCAGAAGTACGTCGCCCACGTTCTGCACTCGCCTCTGTGCCAATGTCTGATTCGTCTCGTCGCGGCCGGTCGGGTCGGTGCGGCCGGTCAGCTGTAGAATGACCCCCCCACCGAGAGCGCGAGCGTCACGGTCCAGCTGTTCGACAAGGGTTGCCAGGCGCCTGATCCGATCCCGGGCCGATTCCGAGATCTCCGCCGAGCCTGCGTCAAAAAATACGCGCTCGCTTTCGATCACCCGTTCGAGGGAATCGACCGTTTGCCTTGCTCGAGCCGCAACCATTGCAGGGTCGAGCGAGAGGTAGCCCTTCCACTGGCCGGCAAGATTCGGTGGCTCGACGCCGGCACCGGCCAGCACTGCGCGCGCGTCTCTCGCGGCCGGATCCTTCAGCCCTCCGATGTTCCATTGACGGAACCCGCGCGACGCGTCGACGACGACGTATCCGGGCTCCGCTCGCAGCGCCGCCAGTGCGCGGTTCCACCGCATGGTCGATCGGGCCCATAAGAACGCGATCACCGCAACGACCAGAAAAAGCGGCAGGGCCCAGCGCAGCCACACGAGACCGCCCTTTCGCGTCGATTTCGTTGTCGTCAACACTGTCTCGAGACAGCCGGCCAGCAACGGACGCGCGGGCGCGAACGGAGTCGTTTCTCCGGTGAAGTCGGCGAGCTGGCTTGCAAACTCGAGATGTATCGTCTCGAGAGTGTCCTGCCCCTTTCGCAAAACCTCAGTGGGCGCCTCACCGCGTATCACGAGCGCGAGCAGCGCGCGCGGCCCGGCCTCGACCTGAACGGTATGATCCCCAACACTGAAGGTGCGGAGTGTCGCGCCTTCTTCGGGGCGGAATGAGTCCTTCACGAAATCCTGAATGGCGGAAAGCATGCTCGAGATCAGATCCGCGTCGGGAAGATCGAGATCGGGCGCAGACGCATGCTCCAGCAGCAGACCGGATTCGGCATGGATGAGAAAGGCCTGCTCCACGCGATACACGAGCGCGTGCTTGATGACGATCTCGGCATATGGCATTCCGGTGCGCCACGCTTCGACGCGCCACTTGATGCCGTTCAGGGAAAGACTCTGCTCGACCGCGTTGTTTATCGAGCGGACGAGACCGGCCATCGTCTCGGCGATCGCCTTTCGTATCGCGGGGCCGAGCACCGGGAAAATCGCCGTCGCCACCTCCTGCGGGTCGCGGCGAATCGATTCACGCAGCGCCGTCTCGATCGTTGGACCGAGGGCGCGGCCGAGCTGCTCGTCGCGGCTTCCGCGTAGGGCGATGGCTTCCGGAAGGCGGTCGGCGAGCTCGTCTGCCGTCAGCTCACTCGCCCGCAGCTCTTCCGACAGCTCGTCGAGGCGATGTTGTTCAGGACCGATCAGCAGCTTGCGCAGCTCCGCAAACTCGGCGATGCGCTTCTCGCCGTTGACGTTTTCCGGTGTCTCGGGAGTCACCCTAAGTCGTCAGCTGCGGATCAGGCTGCCACTCGCGATCGTTTTGTCAGCTACGCGACGCTTTCTTGCCCGGTGAGGGAGGGGCGCCGCTCAGTTTTCCCGCCAGCTCCGTCAGACCGGCAGCAAGTGCTGCGGAATCGAGCTTCTCGTTCTGCAGAGCCGTCGTGATTCGCTGCAGCTCGCTCGAGAATGTAGCAGCGTTCTTGACGAGGTGATCGCGCAGCTCCGCGTCGGCAAGCCCTGCGGTTTCCTCGAGAGACTGGTGACGACGCTCGAGCACCTTGAGCGATTCTCTCAGCTCGGAGTTGAGGCTCTTGAGATCCTCGACGCGCTTTGTGCGCTCGCTGGCGAGGCGCTCCGCATGGCGGGCGAGCTCTTTCTTGATGGAACCGTCGAGGTCGCCGAGCTGTCGCTCGAATTCGGACCGCAGAGCTGAAGTTTCGTGGGCCAGTCTTTCGTCGAGACTTTGAATTCGCGCGTCCACCATGCGCATCTGCCCGCCGAACAGAAGATCGCGAACCTGTTCAATGCTCTCCGGTGGAGGGGCGGCCGGCGGTCCATTCACCGGCTGCGTCTTTTGAGTCGTGACCTTGGCCATTGTGATCTCTCTGTTGAGTCTGCGGGGGTGAAAAAAACCTACTCCGCGCAGCGTGACTCGGCTACAGCATACCCGCCTATCCGGCATCTATGACGGAAGTTTCGAAGAGATTCGGCGGACTATCCGGATCGAGTCGTACCGGCGTAAACCTGGTGCCCACACCCGAGCGTTTTTCCTTGTTGTCAACACCAAAAAAACTCGACGTTGGGAGGCGTTTCGCCTTCTTTGGCGCCGGCCCGGAGGCAATCCGGAAAATCCGCCGAATCCCTTCGAAACTTCCGTCATAGATGCCAGAGCGGCGCTTGCGCATCGGCCCCGAACACGATATTATCCTGATGCCGAACATATCCCGAATTTGCTTCGGGCAAGTGGCTTTATTGCAAGAACTTACGTTGGCAAAGCTCAGGAGGGTCAAGAGGTCCGGGAAAACGCTCCGCTCCGGCGGTTTTCATCAGATAACAATTGCGAATACAAACGGACGGATGAGAGAATGATTGCAGCAAATGATATCTACAAGGCGCCCGCCGACGTGTGGGCGAGACTGGCCGCACCCCTCTCAGGGGCGGCGATATTCTGGCGCCAGGACGGCAACCCAATCGCGCGTGACGGGAAATTCTTCGCGCGGTTCGTCGCTTACGTCGAAGCCAATACGGTTCGCGAGCGGCTCGACTCGGTCGTGCCAGGCGAATGGGACCTGACACTCACACCTCTTGCCTCTCTTGTCGGTAACGATGCGAGCGAGGCAACATGCTCCTTCAAGGCGCGTCTTCAGGTACTGGGGGTCGTGCGTGAGGATGTGGGAATGGGACGTGACTACAAACAGGCCGCGACCGATGCTTTCAAGCGCGCCGCGGTGCGGTTCGGGATCGCGCACGAGCTCTATGCCTACGGAGCGAACTGGGTCGAGCTCGACGGCGACGGAAGGAACGCGAAGCCGCTCGAGGATCCCGCGGCGGTGTACGCGCGAAGGATGGGAGGCACGACTCTGCGAGTCGCGGAAGGAAACGGGAGCGCTGCCACGCAGCCTGGGTCGAGCACACAGGCGCGCCCCACACTCGCGCTCGATGAGGAACAGTGTCCGAAGTGCGGGGGACGGATGTGGGACAATCGGCTGACGAAGCGCAATCCGCGCGCGCCGGATTTCAAGTGTCGCGATCGCTCGTGCGATGGAGTGATCTGGCCGGCAAAGCCGGGCGAGCAGAAGCCGGCCGGGTCCGGGTCGAGGGATGCGAAAAAGTCGAAGGAGCCCAGTGCGGATTGGCCGCCGCTCAATGGTGCGCCGCTCGTGCCGGACACTGAGCTGCCGTTCTAGACCGTCGGGTGCCTTTGAGCGAAGGCAGCTGCGCTCAGCATTGCGACCGTCGTCGGCAAAAAGAACAATCCGGTGCTGATGCCCGCGACCACGGCGAGCGCGGCGAATGTCGTAGCGAGCGCCGCTTCGACAACGCCACGATACCGATTCCGTTTCATTAGCAGCGGCAGCGCGACAATCCCCACCGGGATGAATACGAAAAAGAAGGAGCTCATCTGGAAAACGTCGCCGACATCGCTCGGGACACCGGGGGGACTCAGATTCGGGGGCTTGAGAATGAACGGCGCGGCTCCCGCAACCCCTCGCGAGCTCAGCTCCGCCTGAAAGGTCACGGTGCTGTGCTGCATCAGCGGCAGAAACGCGAGAGCGGAGAATGCCACGGTCGTGAGCAGCATCGCCATCAGCAGTGACGAGAACTCATTGGACGCGAGCCGCGTCTGAAGCTCCCCGACGCGGTGACGTCCGCGGTAGTTCCACCCAATCAGCAGAATTCCTGCGAGCACGAATACGAAGGCGTAGGTTTTACCTGCTCCGGCGGCTGTCGTTTCCAAATCAGTGCCTCCCACATCCCACTACGAGCTGACTGATGAACCTTCGACTCGGCGTTTGCAAGCTCCTTCTCATCTCACGTCAGCCCGCGATTCAATCGAGAATGTCGCGCGTCGCGGTGCTGCTGGCGGGCATTGCACTCTCGAGTATTTCTGCCTGGGCGCAGCCCGATCCCTCTCAGGTAACAATAAAGGTGACACCTGTTGCCGCAGGCATCTACATGCTCGAGGGCAGCGGGGGCAACATCGGCATTTCCGTCGGGAATGACGACGTCTTCATGGTCGACGATCAGTACGCACCATTGACGCCGAAGATCAGGGCGGCCATCGCGACACTGAGCCCGAAGCCCGTGCGCTTTCTCCTGAACACGCATTGGCACGGCGATCACGTCGGCGGAAACGAGAACATGGGCGGAGCGGGCGCGATCATCGTGGCGCATGACAACACCCGAACGCGAATGTCGAAGGAGCAGTTCATCGCCGCGTTCAACATGAAAGTCCCGCCCTCGCCAGCCGCGGCACTTCCCATCGTCACTTTCTCACAGAGCATGTCGCTCTACCTGAACGGCGACAGCGTGCGCGCCGTTCACTTCCGCAGTGCCCATACCGACGGGGACGTAGTGGTGACATTCGAGAAAGCCGACGTGGTTCACATGGGAGATATTTTCTTCAACGGTTTCTACCCGCTGGTCGATCTCGGGAGTGGCGGATCGGTCGACGGCATTATTGCGGCGGTCGATCAGGTCCTGTCCCGGACGACGGCGCGGACGAAGTTCATTCCGGGACACGGTCCGCTCGGAACCCGGGCTGATCTCGTCAGCTATAGAAACGCAGTGAAAGGGGTAAGGGATCGTGTAGCCGCGCTCGTGGCACGGCGTCGGACTCTTGCGCAGGTGGTCGCCGCAAAGCCGTCGGCGGCATACGACTCGAAATGGGGCGGCGGCTTCCTGAAGCCGGACCAGTTTGTGACGATCCTTTACAACGATCTCTCCCGACGCCGGCGCTAGACGGCGCCGGGCCCGGCGTTTGCTCCCCTGCTACGCCGGGTTTTGAGCGATCGGAAGTTCGTGTAACCCCGGAAGCCCGGGAACCGTAAAGGTCTCTATGCAAGAAACAAATCAGAAACAGACCCCGAACCAACCCGCCCCCGATGTGCCGGCCGCTCCCGTCACCATCACTACTCCCGGGCCCGGCGGGACGACTCAGACGCTGCCAGTCCCTAAGACGAGTGCTGAGGTTCGCGACCTGCGCGTCCAGAGAGAGGAGCTCTCGGAACAGCTTGCCAATGTCGCTTCGCGCCGTCGCGCGCTTTCCGAGGAAATACGTGTCGCGCCCGACGGCGCGAGCCGAACGGGGCTGGAGGAGCGCCTCCGTTTGCTGGACC
>JALYJX010000173.1 GCA_030775065.1 Gemmatimonadota bacterium
GGCCAATTCAACAGGGGTCGCAGCCTGCGGCGTGAGCGGGTCGAAAGAGCGGAGACCCCTGGCCCCGCAATCAATCGATCGTAAGGGGAAGGTGTTGGTTGCCCAGTTGGCCGGCATTCCTCACACAATGCGATCTCGCCGATCGCCGCGGGGAATCGCGGTGAAGTTGGACACGAGGTCCCGCCGGGCACTCCGGTTTAATGAGCCTTCCATTTGCTCAAAATGCGTACGTCGATGCTTCAAAGGTGCGGGACTATTTACTGTCCGCAGAGCATCCGGTTGGCCGGCACAAGGCCGCCCTCTTCGCGGCCTTTGGTTATCATCGGGCCGATTGGAAGCGACTCCGTCGAGACTTGAAGGTAATCGCGCGTCAAGGTACCGCAGAGTTGATAGCCGTTGACCGGTTTGGGCGGAAATTCCAGGTTCATGGTATTCTTCAAACACCGTCGGGACGTCCACTTCAAATCATGACGATCTGGATTGTCCGAGGGGATGACCGCTTCCCGCGGTTTGTGACTGCATATCCCTGGAGTTCATGGTGATTTTCAGGGCTCTGGACACGGTAGTACTCGAGCGTGATCTCCCGGAGCACCGTCTGCGCCAGGGGGATCTGGGCGTGGTTGTGCACATCTACGACGAAGACGAGCTTGAGGTCGAATTCGTACGGGCCTCTGGCCGAACACAGGCATTGGTCCAGCTTGACGTGAAGGATGTGCGCCCAGTCCGCGACGAAGACGTCCCGTCTGTACGTCCAGTCTCGACGGGCGGCGCTGGCTAGCTGAAGCGCCTGTTCATTCTCGCAGCCTCTTTCTTGCTCAATGCTTCGAGGCCAGAGAGCGCGAGAGACCCTGACCGCTCTTGGCTGCATGCTCCAGCGCCGTCGCTGCCCACTTGTTGATGCTGACGCCTTCCCGTTCGGCGGCACGAGTGATTGCTCGATGCAAGGACGGGTCAACACGAAGCACAAACCTCCCGGAAAAGGGCTGCTCGGGCTCGCCCCCTTCCTCGCGACAGAAGGCGAAATACACCTCCATCGACTTCGCGAATTCGCGCTTCAACTCAGCCATCGAGCGGCCTTTGAAATTCACGACGTCTGAAATGTTGATTACCCACCCGTGAAAACCATTGGTGCCTTCGTCAGCGTCGATTCGAGCGATGTATCCCTTGTATTCCAACGTTGCCATCCTTTGTCTCCCGGCTAACGCCGTCTCAGAAATGAGGCCGTTCCGATTCGATGAAAATCCGACTCAAGGCTTTGCCCCCGCCCTATTCAGTTGATCGCTGTTTGCCGTTCAGACTCGATGATATCATAAGTGATATCACAATGCAAGGTTCGTCGGCTTCATGGCTGAACCCTGCAGAGGGCTCTAACGTGGCCAGCAATCGAACCCCGCGCGCGTAGACGTAAATCACTGGCGCTCGACTGACATCGTCCGGAAATCGCGCCCGATTCGTCTCAGTAACTCTTCGCGCGGGCGCCGCCCTTGACGTGTTCTGTGAAGTCGGAAGAGTATCGCCAGCTCTGGCAGCAGAGTCTCACTAACCTCAAACGCCGTCTCGAGAAAGAGGCGGAGGACGACTCGAAATGACAGCAGTCAACACCGAAGCACCGAAGGCGGGTGCGATCAACGTCACCGCCGACGCGAAGAAGGGAATCATTCGCGGAACCGCCGACATCAACGCTTCGCCGGAGCGCGTCTTTCGCGCGCTCACGACGGAAGAGCAGGCCGAGTGGTGGGGACACGAAGGCAGTTACCGCACGCACGATTACAAGATCGATCTGCGTCCCGGTGGGAAGTGGGAATGCAAGGCAACCGGTGGGGATGGTACGCCAATGAGCGTTGGTGGAGAGTACATCACGATGGATCCGCCGCGTGTCATCGAGTACACGTGGGTGCCGAGCTGGGACAATTTCGCAGAGAGCCGGGTGCGGATCGAAATTGCGCCCTTGGGTGCGGGTTCACGGTTGAGCATCCTGCACACCGGGTTCGAGGGTCGCGAGCCGATGACGAAGAGTCACGCCGAGGGTTGGACGCAGGTGTTCGGGTGGCTGTCGGAGTATCTCGTCGGGAAGTAGCCGGAAATTGGCGGCGCGCTAGATTAGCGAGGTCGGCACGAAAACGATGTCAGCCGGATGACTGTGTCTCCGGCTGACTTTGTGCAGTTGAGTAATGCGCGCAGAGCCCGAAACTATGAAGAAACGTCCCGTAAAATCAAAAAGAGTTCAGAAAGCCGATACTGAGGACATTCTTCCCGAGTACGATTTCAGCAAAGCTCACCGAAATCCGTACGCGGATCGACGTCGTGAAGGCTCCAATGTGGTTCTACTGGACCCCGATGTCGCAAAGGATTTTCCCGACTCGCAGTCAGTCAACGAAGCACTTCGTGCGCTCAGCTCCATTATTCGACGGCGCAGGTCGAAGCGCCGACGTCCGGGTCCTCCGACCGGTTGAGTCTAGGCGCGCTTCACCACGTAATGCAGACGCACAACTCCGTCGGAGAATTTGCGCGTTGACTTGAGCTCGAGCTCATTCGTCCTCGCCTTTGCATCGAGGAGGGGAATGCCGGTGCCGATGAGAACCGGCACGACATGTATGATGAGCTCATCGAGCGCGCCGGCATCGAGGAATGCGCTGAACACCGCATTGCCGCCCATCACCCAAATGTCCTTGCCGTCCTCGGCGCGCAATCGCTCCGCAAGCTTGCCAACGTCGCCACTCTCGATAACGGCGCCTTCTACCGAATCGATCGGCATCGTCCGCGAAAGAACGATTGTTCGCTTCCCGGGCCAGACGCCTTGCCCAAACTTCACGCCGATGTCGAAGGTCGTGCGTCCCATGACGACTGTATCGACGGAGCGAAGAAACGCTCCCATGCCGTAGTTTCCCGGCGGCCGAGGGCGATCGAGCCAATCGACACCGCCATCGGGGCGCGCGATGAATCCGTCAGCGCTCGTCGCGAGATACGCGATGATCTTTCTCATAATGCACAAAGTGACGGAGGCCGCAACGAATTGCGGCCTCCTGCAGCGCGCAATAGGTTGAGCGCATGGCGCCGCCGACAGGACTGAATCTCGATTCGCGCGCCCGCTTCTACGCGAAAACTCTCGAGAGCTGTATTCCTGATCGCAGCTCCTCTATTCTCGTTGTCGGCGCAAACGAATTCGATCGCGACATCCTCGTCAGTCTTGGATACGCCAACGTCCTTCTGACCAACATCGATTCGTCGACGACCGTCTCGCAATTCCCGCCGTTCAAGTGGGAGTTCCAGAACGCCGAGCATTTGAGCTACGGGGCGGCCACATTCGACGTCGTTGTGACGCACGCCACGCTGCACCACTGCCACTCGCCACACCGTGCGCTGCTCGAGATGTACAGAGTCGCGCGCGTCGGAGTTCTGGCCATCGAATCGCGTGAAGGCTGGCTGATGCGACTCCTCGAATGGCTCAAGCTCACACAGACATACGAGCCGACGGCAGTGTTCTATAATGAATGCAAGTCTGCCGGCGTCGAGAACACCGAGATCCCGAACTTCATCTATCGGTGGACCGAACGCGAAGTCGAGAAGACGATTTGCGCGTTCGCTCCCGAAACAGTCCATCGAATTCGTTTTTTCTATGGAAACGACATCCCCGTCACTCCAGGGCTGGAGCGCGGCGGTGGGGTCAAGAGAATCGCGATTGGCGTGCTCGGCCCGCTGTATCGCGTTTTCGTTCACCTCTTTCCGCGTCAGCAGAATCTTTTCGGCTTCTGGATACTCAAGCCGGAGCTGCCGCGGCAGCTGCACCCGTGGCTGGTGTGGACGGATGGAAGGGCGAGATTCAACGTCCCGTGGGCGGAGGCTCATTTCCGCTAGTTGTTGCGCGGATTGCCGTAGCCGGGTGGTGTCTTTTACGCTGCCGCAACTCCCTCGAAGCAGCGAGTATCTTCCCGCGCCTCGGCCATTAACCGTTGACGACCGCGATCGTGAATCCGTCGTAACCCTTACTCCCAACTGTCTGAATCGTTGTTGCGGTGACACTCGACTCCAGCGCGAGGTACTCGTTCAGACGACGAACACCTTGCACGCTCTCATCCTCGCTGTCCGCGTTAATCACCGCGCCTTCGCGAATGACATTGTCGACGATGATGATGCTCCCCGAACGCGAGAGCCGCAGCGCCCAATCGAAGTACTCGGGAATGTTAGGCTTGTCCGCATCGATGAAGCTGAAATCGAACGGCCCCACATTCTCGGCCGCTATATCTGGCAGCACATCCAGTGCCTTTCCGACACGAACGTCGATAATCTCCCCGAACCCGGCCTCCACAATGTTCTCCCGCGCAACTTCGGCGTGCTTAGCCTCGGATTCGATTGTAATAATTCGTCCGTCAGCGGGTAAAGCCTTGGCGAACCAGATAGTGGAGTAGCCGCCGAGCGTGCCGATCTCGAGGATCCTGCGCGCGCCCTGGATGCGCGCGAGCATCATCAGGAATTTTCCCTGCGTCGGCGATACGCTGATTGCCGGCAAGCCAGCCTCAGCACTATGAGCAAGCGCTTGCTCGAGCGATTCGTCAGACCGAACGAGCACATCGTTCAGGTAGGAATCAACGGCGGTCCACTGGTCGGGATTCAAGAGATCTCTGTCAGAGGTTGTGTAGTTAGCGCGCAGCGGTTAGCGATTGGCGGTCAGCGGGCCGCGTGTTGTTCTCAGTTTTCATCCAATCAGCTGGTTGGCACTCCTGCAAGCGTGTCCCTGAAAACTTCCAGCGCCAGCTCGACTTTTCCAAATGGCGCCGAGACCTGCACGCCTTGCACGGACGGTCGGACGCGCTCGAGCATCTCCCGCCCAATCGCAATCCCTTCCTGAACTCCGTGCTCCTTCGACTTGGCTGACGCTCGCCGCATACGCTCGATGATGTGATCCGGCACAACGACGCCGGGCACCTCATTCGCCATGAACTCAGCGTTGCGCAACGAGAGAAGCGGCCAGATGCCTGCAACGATGGGAATGCGGAAGCCATCGATGCTCGCCAGGAACCGCTCCAGCTGCTCCACGTCGAACACCGGCTGCGTTATCGCAAACTCTGCTCCCGCGTCAACCTTCCACGCGAAGCGCTTGAGCTCGTGCGCGACGTCGATCGCGCCGGGATTCACGCCCACGCCGATCGCGAACGATGTCGGCGCACCGATCGCATTGCCGCCGGGGTCGAGCCCGTGATTCAGCTTGTTCACGAGATTCGTCAGGCCGATCGCGTCGATGTCGAACACAGCTGTCGCGTTCGGGTACGGCCCCATCTTCGGCGGATCGCCCGTTATCAGCAGCATGTTGCGTAGCCCGATCGCGGATGCGCCCAGCAAATCGCTGAGCATGCCGAGGAGGTTGCGATCGCGGCAGCAGTAGTGGATGACGGTTTCGATTCCGACCTGCTGCTCGATTAGAAGAGCGGTGAGCAGCGCGCCCATTCTGCTCTGAGCGCGCGGACCGTCGGGGACGTTGACGGCGTCGACACCCGCGGCTTTCAGCGCCTGAGTGTCGCGGATCATCTTCGATGCATCGACGCCGCGCGGCGGAACGATCTCCACCGACGTCACAAACTCGCCCCGCGCGATTTTCCCGCCCCACCTGGAGCGTTCGGCAAGCGGGACCGGCTCGACGCCCTTGTCTTCCGGAGGAAGCGACGGCTCGTTCTGGCGCGGCGCGCGTTTCGGAACGCGGGCCTGGCGCGGCGAGAGCGGCCGAATGCCTTCGACAATTGCCGCGATGTGCTCGGGCGTCGTCCCGCAGCATCCGCCGACAATCTTCGCGCCCGCCTGCACCAGGTGATGCGCATAGGTCGCCATGTACTCCGGGCTCGCCATGTACATGCTGCGGCCGCTCACTTCGCGCGGCATTCCTGCGTTCGGCTGCGCTGAGAGCTTCTTCCGCGTGACCTTCACCATTTTCTCGATTGCCTCGAGAATGAGCTGCGGGCCAACCGAGCAGTTCAGGCCGATGATGTCGGCGCCGAGTGCGTCGAGAGTACGCGCGATGTCTTCGACCGAGACGCCGTAAGGCGTGCGGCAGTCGGCGGTGATCGTCATTTGCGCAATGACGGGGATGGACGGATCCACTTCGCGTGCGGCGAGAAGCGCCTGCTCGATCTCCTGAATGTCGGCGAATGTCTCGAGGAGAAAAATGTCGGCGCCGCCTTCTTTGAGGCCGGTGATCTGCTCGACGAAGACTTTCCGCGCTTCCTCGAGCGAAGTCGGGCCGTATGGCTCAAGGCGAATTCCGAGCGGACCCACAGCACCGGCGACGAGAACGTTCTCGCCCGCTTCCGCACGCGCGATCGAAGCAGCAGCGCGATTGATCTCGTGCACCTGCGACTCGAGACCGTAGGGAGTGAGCTTGGTGCGGCTCGCGCCGAAGGTGTTCGTCTCGATGATCTCGGCGCCCGCGCGAACGTATGCGCGGTGCACTTCACGCACGAGGTCAGGCGCGCGGAGGTTGAGCTCGTCGTAGCACTGATTGATGAACACGCCCTTGGCGTAGAGCATCGTGCCCGTGGCGCCGTCGAAGACGACGACCTGCTGCGGGTCGAGCAGTCGGGCGACGAGGGCTTTCCGGTCGCTCATTTTTTGATCAGCTCTCGGACGGTCGCGCGCGAGATGCCCTGTGTGTCGGCGAGCTGAGGATGCGCGGCGATCTTCTCCGCCAGTGCCACACGTCCCCGCTCGCGTATTTTGTGGTTGTACCAGACAAACAGCCCGATCGTGGCGTAAGAGATTCCGGGCAGGCCGAATTGGAGTCCGACGCCGCTCAGTGCGACCAGAATCGAGACGACACCGGCGGCGACAAAGCCGAGGTAGTGGCGGCTCCAGGTGACGGCGTCATAGGCCTCGAGCGGAGTGAGGCCGAGCGAGTCGCGGGTGGAGTTTGCGCGCTGATAGAGCCAGGCGACGAGGAGGAAGATGAGGATCCACCCGACTGCGTAGATGATGAAAAGGTTCGCGAGCTGATCCCACGACGTGACCGCCGTGCCAGCTCGGCGCGTAAAGAGCGACACGAACGAGGTCGCCAGGAATCTGAGCGGCTGGACGTAGAACAGAACTGTGAAGAGGAGAAGGCCGTTGATGAAGATCGACGGCTTGTCCTTGAGCGGATATCGGCGGAAAAGAATGGTGTGAACGACCCAGATGTAGAACAGCGCGATGAAGCTGAGCCCGAACGGCACGAATCCGAACAGGTTGGTGATCAGCTCGTCGTATGTGCCAGGCGGGTCGAGGCTGACGACAAGGAGCGTAGCCGCGAAAGCGAGCATGCCGTCGCTGAACGCCTCGACGCGGGTGATCTCATTTTCGCGGGCGGGGATTGTAGGCATCAAGTATCGGCCCTCGCTTCGGCAAGACTGGCTTCGCCGCTTGAAGCCCGCTCGAGGGCGACGGACTCATCAACTGTCTCGACGGCCTGCCCCTCGGCAGTTCTCCCGCCCTCGCGAGGCGGCCGAGCGGAGTCCGAATCTTCAGCCGCAGGGTTTGCCGCCGAGCCCCCCGCCGAGCCCGCGGAACCCCTCACCGCGAAGTAATGCGCTTCTGGGTGGTGAATGATGATCGCGGCGGTGCTTTGCTCGGGAATCAGCTGCATCGCCTCAGTTAGATTCATATCTAACGCCTCCTTGGCCGGCAGAAGCTTGAACACCGTCGCGTGATCGTCGAGATCAGGACACGCCCCATAACCCCAGGAGTACCGCTTACCGGTAT
>JALYJX010000174.1 GCA_030775065.1 Gemmatimonadota bacterium
CATCATCGCGGCGAATCACGCCTACGCGACGCCTCGGCTGTCGCTCATCGACCGAGCCGGATAGCTTGGTAATCCACGTTATCCCCGCGCCGTGATCTTCTCCGAGCCCCGCGTCACCGTACTGGCCCGTCCATCGTTCACGGAGCCGGATCATCTTCCCGTGAAGTGGCTCGGCGAGAGCACCGACGGAGAGCGACTCTCCGAATTCGCCGGCCGGCTCTGCTACATGAGCCAGAAGAATCCGGCCAGCAGGCCGACTCGTGAGTACCTCGAGAACATCAAGAAGCAGGGACACGGGAGCGTGCTCGAGCACGCGAACTACTCCCTTCTCCTCGAGGGTGTGAGCCGGTCTCTCACACACGAGCTCGTGCGGCATCGCGCCGGGTTCGCCTACTCGCAGCTCTCACAGCGCTACGTGGACGAGTCAGAGGCGAACTTCGTCATGCCGCCCGCGATCATCGGCGACGAGGCGCTCGAGTCGCGCTGGCGCGAGCAGATGGAAGCCGCCCAGAAGAGCTACGTCGCACTCGTCGAGTCGCTGATGCAGCGCTACGCCTGGGTGGGCGACAAGATTCACCGCCGGAAGATGGCGAGAGAGGCCGCTCGCGGAGTTCTTCCGAATTCAACCGAGACGAAGATCGTCGTGACTGGAAACGCGCGCGCCTGGCGGACGATGCTCGAGCTCCGGACGAGCGAGGGAGCCGAGCTCGAGATTCGCCGCTGCGCGGTGGAGATTCTCAGAGTTCTCCAGGGAGAAGCGCCCGGATTTTTCTCCGACTTCGAGATTTATCAGGCGGCGGATCGCTGCGACGCCGCTCGGATCAGCTACCACAAGGTCTGATTCTCGAGACGTCGATTGAAAGGGAGCCCACTGAAATTTTCTCCGAGGCTCCAACTGGAAAAATTTTCTCTGAAAAAAATTTTCGGAAACGCGGAATAATTATTGCGCCGTGTTCATTTTGTTTTATACTCGTCACTGTGAATCCATCGCGCGCGTTTTCGTAGGGACCGATGACTCGAATCGGGTTCGCCTACAACCAGAAGCCAGAGCAGTCAGCTCTCCCCGGCAACAAGGCGACCGCCCACCAGAAAACGGTGGAAGACGGGGAGCTTTCCCGTCTGCAAAATGAATTCTCCGCCGCCGACGAATTCGCCGAGTGGGACAGCAGGGAGACGATCGACGCCGTGGCAAAAGCGCTTTCCGCCCTCGGTGAAGTGATCCGCCTCGAAGCCGACGAGGATTTTCCGGAGCGGCTCCGGCAGACCGGGCCAGACATCGTCTTCAACATCGCCGAAGGCAAGAACGGAGTGAATCGCGAGGCACACGTGCCCGCGATCTGCGAGTTCTACGGCATTCCCTACTCGGGGAGCGACCCGCTGACTCTCTCGCTTTGCCTCGACAAAGCCCGGACGAAGGAGGCGCTGTCGGCTCACGGCATTCCGACCGCGCGCTTCGTCGTGGTTCAGGAGATGGCCGATCTTCCTCGCGTCTCGGAGGTGCTCGAGCTTCCCCTCTTCGCCAAGCCCATCCACGAAGGGTCGTCGAAGGGAATCACCGAGCGCAATTTCTGCCGGACGACGGATGAGCTCCGCGCTCAGGTGAAATTCCTCCTCGAGACCTACGACCAGCCGGTGATCGTCGAGGAATATCTTCCCGGCGCGGAGTTCACCTGCGCGGTGCTCGGCAACGGGAAGACCGCGAAGGTTCTGCCGCTCGTCGGAATGAATTTCGCCGCCCTCCCCGAGGGCGCGCTTCCGATCTACGGCTTCGAAGCGAAATGGATATGGGATCGCCCCGAGCGGCCGCTCGAGATGTTCGAGTGCCCGGCCGCTATCGACCCGGCTCTCACGCGAGCGATCGAGCGAGTCACGCTCGACGCGTATCGTGTGCTCGGCTGCCGCGACTGGTCGCGAATCGACGTCCGGCTCGATGCCGGCGGAGCGACCAATGTGGTCGAGGTCAATCCGCTTCCCGGAATTCTCCCTGATCCCGCCGACAATTCGTGCTTTCCTAAAGCAGCCCGCGCCGCCGGGATCAGCTATGACGAGCTCATTCAATCTTGCCTCAGGCTGGCCGCAACACGGCAGGGAGTGCCGATCGGCCGCCGGCTCAAGAAAGTGCACACCGTCTCGAAGGCAGCTCCACGCCCGCGCGCAGCGCGGTCACGCGACCACGATGGTCCGGCTGTCGAAGAATCGGTATCCAACAGACTGACCGCTTGATCGTCAGATAGTGGGGCTCCCTCGCCGCGCACTTGCGAAGTCGCCGCGGCGTGAGGAGTTGAGCAGCAGATCAGACTCATTTGCATTGGCTCGCGAGGGAATCCGCCCTGGCGCGCACAGAGGAGGAGCGAACATGAAAATCGGAATTTTGTTCGATGCCATGTCCGCACTTGGACCGAACCCCGACGGGTTGATCCTCGAGTCAGTCGAGGCGGTCGAGGGCGCTATCGCCGCGTGGAGCAGGAGCCACGTCGCGGTGCGCGTTCCCGTCAACCCCGACGGCCGCTGGGTCGAGCGGGTGCGACGCGCGAAGTTCGATCTCGTCTTCAACCTTTGCGAAGGAATCGACGGAGTCGCCGAGTTCGAGCCGATGGTCATATCGGTGCTCGAGCTGTTCGGTATTCCGCACTCGGGAAATTCGAGCGCAACGACGGCTCTCTGCCTCCACAAGAATGTCGTGAATACTCTGCTCGACAGCGCGGGGCTGCCGGTGCCGCGCTGGTCGCTGGCGCGGCGCGGTGAGGATTTCACGAGCGTCGGCTTCCCGGCAATCTGCAAGCCGGCGGCCGAGGACGCATCGATTGGCATCGAGCAGAAATCGGTCGTTCGCAGCTCGCGCTCGCTGGCCGGCCGCGTCGAGGCGATGCACGAGCGCTGGGACGAGGTTCTGATTCAACGCTACGTCGACGGACGCGAAGTCAACGTCGGCATCGTCGGCGACAGGACGCTTCCCATCGCGGAGATCAACTTCGGCGAGATGCCGCGGGGGATGTGGAAGATCGTCTCCTATCGCTCGAAGTGGATCACGGGGAGCGACGAGGACCTCGGAGCTGCGCCTACGTGCCCCGCCAATCTTCCACGCGCGCTTTCGCGGGAGCTCGAAAGAATCTCTCTCTCCGCATGGCGCGCCGTCGGCGGCAAGGGTTACGGCCGCGCTGATTTCAGAATCGATCGGACGGGACAGCCGTGGCTGCTGGAGGTGAATCCGAATCCGGATATCTCGCCCACAGCCGGACTGGCGCGAATGGCTGGAGTTGCAGGGATGGATTATGCCGCGCTCGTGCGAACGATCTGTGAGATCGCGCTCGAGCATCCGGCGGTCAATGCGGCCGAGCTGTGGCCGCGCGCATTGCAGTTGTCGGGAACGAGCTGGACATGAAGTCCCGCATCGGCACGCCATCCGGCGCGCACCATGCAAAAGCCGCGAGCGCGGCAAATCCCGCCGGCAGTCGGACGGGTTTTGGATCCACCCCCCTCAATGAGGCCAGCGCTTTTCAAGAGCGGGCCGCCCAGGGAGCAGCAAAAGAATGAGCGACTGGCAGAAAATCATCAGGGAAGAGAGTATCGCTACCCTCGACAAGCTGGCGGAGAAATTCGGCCGCGACGTGATCGACGTCGAAGCCCTTCGCCCGGCGTTCGACAACTTCCAGATGCGCATCACGCCTGCAGCTCTCGATGCGATCAAGGAAGTCGGCGATCCGATGTGGCAGCAGTACATCCCCACGGTTGAAGAGCTCGACATCGTGGACGGCGTCATCGACTCGCTCGACGAGGACGGTGACTCTCCGGTGCCGAACATCACCCATCGGTACCCGGACCGCGCTCTTTTCCTGGTCAGCCCTGTCTGCGCCACGTACTGCCGGTTCTGCACTCGGCGGCGAAAGGTCGGCGACCCCGAAAAGATTCCGCTCAACCAGTTCGACTCGGCGTTTCAGTACCTCAGGGAGCACACAGAGATTCGCGACGTGATCATGAGCGGTGGCGATCCGATGATGCTGAGCGACCGGCGGCTGGAGTACCTCTTCCAGCAGCTGCGGGCGATTCCGCACATCGAGATCATACGGATCGGGAGTCGCATCACCTCGCATCTGCCCGAGCGAATCACGCCGGAGTTCTGTGAAATGGTGCAGAAATACCATCCGGTGTTCATGAACACGCACTTCAACCATCCTGACGAGCTGACGCCGGCGGCGGTTGCCGCTCTCGATCGGCTGTCGAAGGCGGGCATCTCGCTCGGCTGCCAGACTGTGCTGCTCAAGGGAGTGAATGACGATCCCAGGATCATGATGAAGCTGATGCACGAGCTGCTGAAGGCCCGCGTGCGTCCGTACTATATCTATATGGCAGATCAGGTCGCGGGCGGCGAGCACTTCCGCACGACTGTGCAGAAGGGCCTGGAGATCATCCAGGCTCTCCGCGGCTGGACTTCCGGCCTGGCGGTTCCGCAGTTCGTGATCGACGCACCGGGCGGCGGCGGCAAGGTTCCGCTGCTTCCGGAGTACGTCGAGGAGATCAACGACGACGAGGTGGTTTTCCGGAACTACGAGGGCAAGCGTTTTACCTACAAGCAGCCGCGTCCGACGACGGTTCCCGACCAGCGCGACGCCGAGCCTGACATCGTGCCGATCCGTCGCGGAAAGAAGAAAGAGAAGGAGAGAGGTGCTCGCACCAAGCGGAGGAAGGCTTCGGGAGAGTAGGATTAAGGCCGTCCAATCGGACGGCCTTCTTCACATTGCGGAGTTCGGACCAACGGGCCGCGGGCAGCACCTTGCAGCATTCGCTCTGTCTCCTTACGTTCGCGGCCGGAATGCAACCGAGACCGGCGTGCTGCGCCTGCTCGACCGGCGACAGCGAGGCCACTTCGCTCACTGTAAGATGGAGGACATCTCATGATCGCCAACGTGCTCACCCGCCGGCTGTTACTCCCGGCACTCCTGTTGGGATTGCTCAGCACGAACACATCCGGACAAGCGTCAGATCGACGCGCTGTCGCTCGCAATTTGGTCCGTGCCGGGATGGTCAAGCAACATGACAAGGTGCTCATCACCGGGAGCGTTCGCGATGCTCAACTAATGGAAGACATCGCAATAGAGGCAATGAAGCTGGGCGCGGAGCCTCTCATCTCGCTTAACAGCGAGCGAATCGCCCGGCGCTCATATGATGAAGTGCCCGCGATGTACGATACCCTGACTCCTGCTCTCGGCCTTGTCATGATCAACACATTCGATGTCCAGATCGCAGTGGACGTCGGCGAGTCAGAAGGGTTGTTGGCAGGAGTGCCGCAATCGCGCCGAGCCGCGCGGGCGAAGGCCGGCGAGCCGGTGACCAAGCTCTTTTTTGAACGCAACGTGCGCTTTGTAAATCTTGGCAACGGGCTCTATCCGACAGCGACGCTCTCGCGCCGGCTGGGAGTGCCTCAGGCGAGACTGGCCAACGTTTTCTGGCGTGCAGCCGCCACGTCGCCCGCCGAGCTCCGGACAAGGGGAGAAGCGATGCGCCCCATCTTCGCGAGCGGTAAGCAGGTCACTCTCACCCACCCGAATGGAACGAATCTCACATTTGCCGTCGACGCGAGCCGTGGCTTTGTATCCGACGGAATGCTCACTGCAGATAAGGTGAAACAAGGCGCTGCGGCCGCCAGCACGTGGCTGCCGGCGGGCGAGTTGGTACTACCTGCCAAGGCTGGCACCGCTAATGGAAAAGTGGTCATCGATCGCTCTCTTTATGACGGAAAGGTCATAAGAAGGCTCACTCTGACGTATAAGAATGGCGGCCTCGTCTCCATGACCGGCGAAGGAGTTGAAGGTTTGAGGGCCGCATACGACGCAGCGGGTGGAGGAAAGGATCAGTTCGGGTACATCGACATCGGGCTGAATCCGGAGACACGACTCCCTGTCGGAACTGGTCGGCTGGTCTGGACTGCGATCGGCTCCGTGGCCGTCGGCTTAGGCGACAACCGAGTATTCGGTGGCACGAACGTGAGCGATTTCGGGCTGTCCTCTCAACTGGGTGGTGCAACGGTCAAGGTGGACGGTAGAACCGTTGTCGACAACGGGGCTTTGAAATAGAAGAGCGCGCCGGGCACCTGGCCTCCGGGGCACGGAATCCCGATGAATGACACCTTGAGGCGCAGCCACGGACGGCGCCGTGGCGAAGCAGGCGAACGTCGTGAGAGCTATCGCTAACGAGCGATTACGACGCATCCACTCTCTTCGGTGAGTCTGTCGGGAGCGCGGGCGATGGCGTCGCGCAGCCGGTCCGGGCGGTCGGTAAAGATGCCATCCACTCCCATTTCCAGTAAAGACAGCATTTCGTGCTCATCGTTAACGGTATATGGGTGCACGAGGAGGCAGGCCGCGTGCGCCGACTGGATCAGCGCAGGAGTGACGACTTCCTTTCGCACGCCTATTCCGACGGCGTACGCGCGCACATCAGACAGCTGGGCGATGATCGCGGACGGCAACGTGGACGACACGAGCTGAATGAGGGAAAAGGTCGGATCGAGCGCTTTGAAGCGGAGCAGGCTCGCCTTGCTGAACGACTGAATGAAGACGCGCGGCAAGGCAGGGGTGCCGGGACTGATTCCGTTTTGCCGGAAGACAGCTACGAGGCCGGCCTCGATGCCCGGATACGACTCGGGATCCTTTGTCTCGACGTAGAATCTCGTCGTACCGGTGTATCGCGCGAGAATATCTGCCAGCCGCGGGACACGCAGCCCCACGAACTCCGGGCGGGCCAGCGTCGCGTAGGCTGCGTTGAACCACGAGCCGGCATCGCAGCTCTCGATCTGTGCGGTTGTCTTCTCGGCAACGCGACCGGTGCAATCGGTCGATATGCCGCGCGCCGTCCGGTCGAGGGTAGCGTCGTGAACGACAATGAGAACACCGTCCTTCGTCCGCTGGACGTCGAGCTCGATGTATTCGGTGCCGAGCTGAATAGCGCGATCGTACGCGGCGGTCGTATGCTCCGGTGCCACGGCAGATGCGCCACGATGCGCGATGACTATCGCGCGGGCGGGCGTGAAAGGCCCCGTTCCCGAAAATGTGTGGCAGCCGATCGTCGCCAGGACCAACGCCATCGCTGAGAAACGACGGATGTATGACGAGAGCGTCAACTCACGGGTCAACTTCGCGAATCCGCGAAAATCAGAGCGCGAGCAGCTCTTCAAGCGCCCGCTTCGCCTCCTCATCGGACGGATCCATGTCCACCCCCTCACGAACGAGCGACTTCGCTCGCATCAGAAGCTGGCGCGCGACCTCAGGCTTCGCACTGTCGGCGGCGAGCGCGGCTTCCGCGGCGGTCAGTCGCGCGAGGGCCGTGACTTTACGCGAATCGGAAAGAAGTCGTGCCGCGGATTGAACATCGAGAATTCGAAGGAGCGTTGCCTGGGGTCCGAGAAGAGTGAGATATCCATTCTCGATCTCGACGCGGGCCGCGGGGAGGTCACCCGACGTGCGAAACCCCATCGCCCGCGCAATCATTGCGGCGACTTTTCGCAACTCGCGAAGGAGGAAATCCTCCTGAGATGATCTGACCGGCATGGCTTAATGTTATCTCATCTGCTGCGTGTGATCACGAAAAAGGGCCGCCCTCATCGGGCGGCCCTTCGTCTTCTACTTCACGGACAGGTCAGTTGTCGTTCTGGTCTCCCTCGTTGTCGTAGCC
>JALYJX010000175.1 GCA_030775065.1 Gemmatimonadota bacterium
GTGGAAACTCGCTCTTCGCGAGCGTGGACGGTCTTGCAGGCAGTCCGCTGATCTTCACCGCTCTCGGAACCGCCCACTTGCAACTCGTCACGTTTGGCGATTCCAATACCGACTACGGATACTCGGGAAACAATTTTCCTATCGTCGCCAGCTCCTACGTGGGCAACTTCGCCGCGACGCGACTCGGACCGAACGATCCGAACAGTACTTCCCAGCTGGCGGGAAAGATCGAGAGCCGCTGGCGTGCCAGCCGAAGCCAGACGATCGTAGTTGTGAACCACGGGATCGGCGGGACGACGACAGGAACAGGCCGCACAATCGTCGGAAGCCCGAACGCGCGTGAATCCGTGAACGGCGTAACCCGATTCGAGGGCGAAGCGCTCCGCGTCGCTTACCCGTGGAGCGGTGGTGAGCCACAAAGCAATAACTACCCCTCGGGACCGATCCCTCGGGTCCAGGCCTTCACACCGCGGACTTCGGATTTCCTGTACATCTCCATGGGTACGAACGACGCCGGCGCGGGAATATCCACTGCTTCCACCATCGTCAATCTGGAATGGATGGTGGATTTGTGGATTGCTAGGGGCATCGCCGCCAATCACATCATCGTTACGACGCTGTCGCCGCGGTCACCGGGCCAACTTTCGGTGAAGCCCCTCAACGATCAGATCCGCTCGAAGTTTCTGCCAAAAGGAGTCAGCGTTGTGGACCTTGCGGCAATGACTTCCAACGATGGTGGCGATACGTGGAAAAGCGCCAGCCTTCACATTGGCGATTCGCTGCACTACGCCGAGTCGGTCCGTGATCTCCTGGCGGATGCGGTGGTCAATATCTTGCTCGCGCGGACGCCGCCGTAAGGAGCTGCAGGAGGGCTCGCTCGGTTTGTACGAGAAGTGCGTGTGCTGTCTCGACGGATACTCTCTCGAAGTGCAGCGTTCTGCCGGGAAGGCACTGTGCGACTACCGGCACGTCGCATGAGATCACCGTTCCAACTATGCGATAGCCGCCAATCGTCGGCGCGTCCGCCATCAGCACGATCGGTTGTCCGCTGGGTGTGAGCTGAATCGTGCCCGCACACACCGGCTCTGACGTAATCGACGCCTGTTCTCCCGTGAGTGGTTGAGCTGATTCGAGACGGTAACCCATGCGGTCCGACGCTGCGGATATGGTGTAACTCTGTTCAGCGAAGCGCGCAAACAGCTCCGGGTCACCGGTTGGGTCTCTCGCGCCCGGATACCGTTGGTCAGCCGCGTCTGCTGATCGCGGGATGACGCGCACAGTAGTGGCGTTGTAATCTGGTTCTCCCGCCGATTCCTCAAGTCCTCCAAGCACGCTGTGCCTCTGCTGCAAGGCCAGTGCTCCGGACGCCACGACGTCGCCGTTCCTGAGCCGTCTTCCTTCAATTCCGCCGAAGCTCGCAGGGAGATACGTGCTCCGGCTGCCGAGAACGACTGGACACTCTATTCCGCCGCGAAACGCGAGATAAAGAAACCTCCGCGCCGTAATCGCCCGAACTTTCAGTTCCTCTCCGGCTCTGACCACGAACGATCCGGGAGATTGAACAGGTCTGTCGCCGATCGCCGCATCGATTTCTGCGCCCGCGAGTCCAATGATTGTTTCGTGCTCGAACCGAAGTGATCCGCCTCCGACGGCCCACTCGAGCGCGGCAGCGTTCCGCTGATTGCCTGCATGGATATTCGCCATGGCGAGAGACCATTGGTCCATCGCCCCTGCCGGAGGTACTCCACTGGATCGATATCCAACGCGGCCCGCGTCCTGAACCGCGAGATACGGGGGCGCTCGATCGACGACGATCATCAGTCGATTGGCTCGAAGATTACCGTGTCTCCAACGCGCAGCAGCGCGGGCTCAGGGGCGGCGACATCGAACATCGTCACTCGTGTCGTTCCAAGCAGATGCCATCCTCCCGGCGTCGAGAACGGATAGATGCCGGTCTGCGCCTCGGCGATCGCAACGGATCCGGCCGGCACTCGTTTCCTTGGTGTCGCTCTGCGCGGCAACACCAGCGCCTCGTCGAGCTCGCCCAGATATGCAAACCCAGGAACGAATCCGATCACATACACGCGGTACTCCGGCGACGAGTGGAGCTCGACAATTCTGTCGCGTGACAATCCCGTTCTGGCGGCGACGTCAGCGAGATCCTCCCCGTCATATCGAGTTGGAATCCGAATGGTTTTCCCCTGAGCGTCGTCGGCCGCGACGCTCGAGATTCCGGCGCGTGAATCCGCGACCGCGCCTCGGAGGCTCGTCGTCAATTCGTGGTATGTAGCTCTGCGCGGATCGAAATAGACCGTGAGGCCGGCATAAGCCGGGACTATGTCGAGAATCCCTTCGATATTCGAGGCTGCAAGGGCCTGGGCGAGCTCCGCGACTTCCCGACTCAGCTTCCGGGAAATTCCCTCACCGAGCGCGACTGTAATCGCCGAATCGCCGAGCTCCAGGTATCGTGGCCAGAAGGCGCTCAAACGAACGACCGGATACTGAATCCATGCGCTTCGAGCACCGTCCTCGTCGCTTTTACGAGAGCCAATGCCGCTGGATTGTCTCCGTGAATGCAAAGGGAATCGGCTTTCACCTGGAGACGCACTCCGTCAACGGTCAACACGTAATTGTCGCGCGCAATCGTGAGGGCCCGTTGCGCAACGAGCCGGTCGTCATGAAGGACAGCCCCCGCGCGATCGCGCGGCAATAGAGTTCCGTTCGCGAGATAAGCGCGATCAGCAAATGCTTCGCACGCCACCGAAAGGCGTGCCTGCTCGGCTGCGTAAATCATGGTGCTGTCCGCGAGACCTAGAAGAACAAGCGCCGGGTCAACGCTGTGCACGGCTTCTGCTATCACGCGTGCCACCTCCGCATCACGGGCTGCCACGTTGTAAAGCGCTCCGTGAGGCTTGACGTAGCGAAGCTTCGCCCCCGCTCTCGCGCAACAGTCAGCCAGCGCCTCGATCTGCGAGACGAGCTGGTCGCCGAGCTCTTCCTCCGAGATTTCCATCTCGCGCCTTCCGAAATTCTCGCGGTCCGGGTAGCTCGGATGCGCCCCGATAGCGACGCCGCGACTCGCGGCGTAGTCCACGGTTCGCTGCATTACCTCGGCGTCGCCGGCGTGTCCGCCACAGGCAATGCTGGCGGAGCTCACCAGCTCGAGGATGCTGGCGTCGAGCGAAGCGCCTGAAGTGCCGGTGTACTCGCCGATGTCCGCGTTCAGGTCGATCGATTCAGCCGATTGAGTTTCAGTCATTGCCTGTCCGATCGAATCTAGCCCGCCGATTGCCGCCGACGCACCTTTCCGCCTCTATGGGAGCCATGCCGGACAAGGATGCTGCGCCCAGTCGCTTCGAGCCGGCAAGCTCGCCCGCGGGGATCTGGCGCGTCATTGCTGCTTCGACTGCCGGGACAATGATCGAATGGTACGACTTCTTCATCTTCGGAAGCCTCGCCACGATCATTGCGACACAGTTTTATCCCGCCGGAAATCCGACCGCGAGTTTTCTCAAAACTCTTGCCACGTTCGCCGTCGGGTTTGCCGTGCGACCGCTGGGCGCGCTTTTCTTCGGCCGCCTCGGCGACCGCGTCGGGCGCAAGATCGCGTTTCTCGCGACGCTGCTGATCATGGGCGGCTCGACCGCGGCGATCGGTTTCCTGCCGGGCTACGCGACCATCGGAATAGCGGCGCCGATAATTCTCGTCATTCTCCGCCTGCTTCAGGGGCTCGCCCTCGGCGGCGAGTACGGGGGAGCGGCAGTGTACGTCGCGGAGCACGTGCCCGACAACAGACGAGGCTTTTACACGAGCTTCATTCAGACGACAGCGACGCTCGGCTTGTTCGTCTCACTTGTCGTCATCCTCGTCACTCGCCGGACGGTTGGCGATGCCGCTTTCGCAGAATGGGGATGGAGAATCCCCTTCTTCCTCTCGATCGCGCTCGTGCTCGTCTCGTTCTACATCCGCATGCAGCTGGGAGAATCACCCCTTTATTCGCGGTTGAAAACGCAGGGCGGGGCATCGACCACCCCCGTGCGAGAGAGCTTCGACACCTGGCCGAAATGGAAGCTCGTACTGAAGATTCTCTTCGGCGTGACGGCTGGCCAGGCGGTCACATGGTACACGGGGCAGTTCTACGCACTCTTCTTTCTCCAGACCGTACTGAAAATTCCAACTGACACCGCTTACGGCATACTCGCGGTTTCACTGGTAATCGGAACCCCCGCGTTCATCTTCTTCGGAACGCTGTCGGACAGAGTCGGTCGCAAACGACTCATGATGGCTGGCAACCTCATCGGCGCGCTGTCGTATTTCGCCATCTATCGCGGCATTGTTTCGTTTTCGAGTCCCCTGAACGCCCCGGCAATCGTTCTCCTGATCGTGATTCAGATCACGATCGCCGCCATGATCACCGGGCCTGTGGCAGCGTTCCTCGTGGAATCGTTTCCGGCGAAAGTGCGCTACACCTCGATGTCGCTGCCGTATCACTTCGGTAATGGCTGGTTCGGCGGATTTCTGCCGCTCATCGCCACCGCCCTCGTTGCACGTACCGGTAACATTTATGCCGGACTGATTTATCCGAGTGTTATTGCGTTGATGACTTTCATCGTCGGCTCGATCACTCTCGAGGAGACTCGTCAACGGCGGATCTGGGATGAGGTGTAGTCCGTCGTGCGACGCCGCGCCGGCGCCGGCCTTCCAGTTACAATGCTTACAGCATCCTTACCGCAACCTGAGACCTTCACCGGTCACACAACGTCGCGCCTACATATATTTTTGGGTCCAACCCACGTACATCAGCACCGCCGGCTCGCACAAGCATTGGGGTGGGCGGCCATATCCAACATCCTCTTCCACGCAGGATTCTCATGTATCTCCAAAGTTCTTACGCGAGAAGGCTCCGTCACAGCCTGCTGCTCGCGGGGCTCGCGGCGATCGTTCTCGCCGTAATAAAGCCGGGAGCGGCAGCCGCGCAGAGCACTCCGCAAGTGAAGATCGACTTCGTCCAGGATTCTCTCCCCAATGGACTTCACGTCATCTACAGCATCGACCGCTCGACTCCGGTCGTCGCAGTGGTGGTGATGTACAACGTCGGGTCGAAGCACGAGCAGCCGGGCAAGACCGGCTTTGCTCACCTCTTCGAGCACGTGATGTTCAAGGGGTCGCGCAACGTCGCAGACGGACGGCACATGAGCCTGCTCGAGAAGGCCGGCGGCCGCGCAGGCGCCGACATCAACGGCACGACGTCATGGGATCGCACGAATTACTTCGAGCAGGTGCCCTCGAATCAGCTCGATCTCGCGCTCTGGCTCGAGGCTGACCGGATGGGAACGCTGCTCGAGACGCTGACGCTCGCCAAGCTCGATAACCAGCGTGAGGTTGTGAAGAACGAGCGGCGCCAGGGCTACGACAACCAGCCCTATGGGTCCTGGCTGGAGAAGACGCTCGGCTACGTCTACCCGACCGGCCACCCCTACCAGCATTTGGTGATCGGCTCGATGACGGATTTGACGAACGCCTCCGTTGACGACGTGAAGACGTTTTTCCGTACCTATTACGCCCCAAACAACGCCGTGCTGGTGATCGCCGGTGACATGGATCTCGCCGAGGCAAAAGCACTCGTCAGAAAGCGTTTCTCCGCGATACCTCGCGGGCCGAAAGTCCCGGCGTTGCGCAGCATGGCTCTCCCCGCCACCATTGGCAAAGAGAATCGTGAGGTAGTGCGGGATGCCAACGCGTCAGCTCCCGCGGTCTATGTCGCCTACCGTATGCCGAACGCAAAATCGAAGCAGGGTCCCTCGGTGGATCTGCTGACGGACATTCTCGCCGGCGGGGCTGCAAGCCCGCTCTACAAATCGATTGTGCGGGAGAAACAGATCGCGGTCAGCGTGCAGGGATTCAACATCGGACTGATCGACGGCGGCGACTTGATGGTTTTCATCGCCCTCGGAAAGGCGAACACCAATCCCGATTCCCTCGAGCGAGCGCTGATCACCGAGCTCGATAAGGCGGGCTCACTCGTGAGTCAGGAGCTGCTCAATCGATCAAGGGCGGGCTCCCGTTACCAGTTTGTGAATGGACTGCAGTCCACCGGCGGATTTGGCGGCCGTGCCGACCTGCTCGCTGAAGGATTCACCTATTATCGAGATCCGAATCATGTGAACAAGGTTCTTGCCGCCTATGATGCGGTCACCGTCCCGCAGCTTCGCGCTCTGATTGCCGAGCGTCTCGTTCCGACGAATCGCGTGCGTCTCGTCTACGTTCCGGCGCCGAAGCCCGCCACGACTGGAGGAGACAAGTGATGCGCCGAACAATCTCAGCTGCCGGCCTGGCGCTGCTCGCCTCCGTTTCATCGCTCCAGCTTGGTGCACAGGCCAAGCCCGTCGAGCAGCCACCAACCCCCGGCGCTCTCCGCCCCTATTCAGTCCCGCAGGTGCAGACATTTACTCTGGCCAACGGGCTCCGTGTTCTACTGGTCGAGCGCCACTCGCTTCCGGTAGTGAGCGCGCGCTTCATCGTCGATGCCGGCGCCATGCGCGAGCCGGCGGAGAAGAATGGTCTCGCCGTGATGACCGGAAACATTCTCTCCGAGGGAGCCAAGGGTCTCACCGGAGCGCAGATCGCAGAGAAAATGGCGGACCTCGGTGCGTCGTTCGGAACGCTCGGCGACTACGGTACCGCGTACGTTGCAGTGACGTCGCTGTCCAATGTCTTCCCCCAGGCACTCGCTCTCGCCGCGGCCAGTCTCACTGATCCGACCATGAGCCAGTCGGATTTCGACCGGTTGAAGGCGTCGACAATCGCGAGCTACCAGCGCAGTCAGTCGACCGTAGAGGGCGTGGCAGGGAGAGTCTTCAACATGTCCATTTACGATCCCGCCACTCCGTACTCTCGCCCTGCCGCCGGAACCGCGGCATCACTCGCGACTCTCACGCGCGACGATGTCGTCAACTGGCACAAGGCGATGTACTCGCCGAAGAATACGACGCTGATTCTGATTGGTGATCTGACAGCGGCCTCGGCGCGCTCGGTAGCAGAGAACGCAATCGGAAGCTGGAATACGCCGGCACCCGCACTTTCGCCTTTCGTCGGCAAGGCTCTTCCCTCGACTGCCAATCGCGTGATCCTCGTCGACAGACCGGGCTCCGTGCAGTCCGCTATCTATATCGGCCAGACCGGTCCCGGATACGAAAGCCCTGATCTCTTCCCGCTGATTGCCGCCTCCCGCGTGCTGGGCGGTGGATTCGGCTCGCGGATCAACATGAACCTTCGCGAGAAGCACGGCTGGTCGTATGGCGCCTTCTCGTCTTATGGACCACTCAAGGGCACAGGCTCTTTCTACATCAGCTCGACGGTTCGGACGAATGCCACCGACTCGGCGCTGGCCGAATCGGTCCGCGAGTTCAAGCGGCTCGCCACCGAGCCCGTTCCATCCACCGAGCTGAGCGACCAGGTGGCCAACGTGGTGGCGAGCTTTCCATCTTCTGTACAGACCGTTCAGGGCCTGATGGGGCGACTCACCAACGTTGTCGTCTATGGTCTTCCGCTCGATTACTACTCGACATACCGCGAGCGCCTTGCTTCCGTCACTACTGCCGATGTTGGCAGAATCGCGACTTCGCAC
>JALYJX010000176.1 GCA_030775065.1 Gemmatimonadota bacterium
CGATCCAACCGCTATTGCATGATGAGTACCGCGACAACACCATAGTCATGAGACTTTTTCTACAGCCTCGTTAGCCAGACCGGCCGAGATGATGATTCCATGAAGCCGGTCTTGTCCGCGCCACAGCAAGCGCTGCGGCAGATGCAAGTGCGCGAAGAAGCTCACGCCGTTTCATGAATTACGTCGCCGTGAAAGAGGGAGGTTCAGCTGTAAATGCTGCCTCCGCGAACCTGTCGCGTCAACCGGAGGCCGCGCTACCCGATAACCGCTGGTTTCACCGTCAAGACCAGGCTGAGCTACGGTCAGCGAATGCGACGGATCTCAACGCTCGACCGCTCGGCGGAAACGTTCCAGAGTAGAGTGACAGACTCCCCTTGAACCGTCTGGTCCAGCCCCTTCTCTGATTTCGATACCGTTTCGACAGGAGCGGTCCAGGTGCTGGCAACTGCGTCGGCGACAATCTCGAGAGGGCGGAAGAGAGAAATCTCCGTGGCGAACCGTTCATTGGCGTCGAACTCTGACGCGTCCCAGGTCCACGAAACGGCAATCTCACCATTCTCGGAAAAGCGGATTCGCTTTTCGATGCCGTCGCCGGTGCACGCAATCTCCACGGCGCCTTGTTCCTCAATTACCTCGAAAGCTAACCGTGACCGTGCCCAGCTCTTGAACGGCGTGTAGTCCGCTCGTGCGTGGCGGTCAGGCGTGACGTCCGCGCTCAGAATCCGGTCGACAAAGAACGCTCGATCGTCGAGATCGATTGCGGGACGCTCGACGAGGGTCATCGAGTGCTCGAGCTCGTGAATGCTGGGGGCCCCGCCGGAAGTAGCCGCATGCCCGGTCGAGCCATGCGTATGCCCAGTTTTCGACTTCTCCCGAGCCAGTCGTGCTGCTTCCGCGAGCGCCGCCTCGTGGTACGCCTCCGGCCGGCGAGTGAGGACGTCGGCGTAGTTGATTCCTTCCTCGAAGATCGTGTACTCCACTACCGCACCGCCGCGCGCCGGCGCAACGACGGCCGAGAAGTGCGCGGAATGAACCCAGACTTCGTCACTGCCGTCCGCGTCGAAGTCGAGCACTTGAGTCGTCAGTTTTTCATCGCGCCGTAGCTCGCGCTCAGCATGCGCGAGATTCAGCCAGACTGCCTCACGCAGGTGCGGCAGATACAATCCGCCGAACACGCCGTGCCACGATGCGTCGTTGCACTGGCCGCGGCCAATCGCGCGGCGAACATCCTCCGGATCGCCACGGCGACGGCACAGCGCGGACAGCGCCATCATCTTCTTGTGCGCGCGGTTCGACTCGGGATACTTGACGAGCTGGTTCCGCCAGTGCCCGCCTCGAATGAATGCGCCATCCTCGCCGGCAATCCGGTCGGCGCCGAGCTCGGTTTCAATTTCTCCAAGTCTGAGCGCGGCTGTGGGGGGGAGTGACCAACCTTCCATTTCCCGGTAGGACGCCGTCGGCAGATACGCGAGCCCTCCCGAAGGCACTGCGCGAAGCGCATCGGTGCCGGTGCTTAGCGTGATCTCGCCCGACGTGACCAGGCTCTCCATCGTGTTCAGGAAATCACGAAGCCAGCCCCGGTCGTAAACCCATTCGCGTGTACCGGGCCAGCCCCCGAACTTTTCGCCGTCATCGGCAAATACTGCGAGGCCATGGCCCGCTGCACGAAGGTCGCGCACGTACTCGGCAATCTCGCTCGGGGGGCGAAATGGAATCAGATATCGAAGGCGCTCGTCAATCGCGAGCACGTCGACGCGCTTCCCGTCGCTTTCAGTGCGCCACGGAACGTGCAGCTGCTCGCGCTGAAATCCGCTGACGAGAAAATGCCGGTCATCCACGAGTACGTACCCGACGCCTGCGTCGGCGAGATCGGCAGCAAGCTCCGGCTCCCATACCCGCTCGGTGAGCCAGAGTCCACTGGCGGTGACGCCGAAGCGCGACTCGATCGCCTGACGCATCCAGACGATCTGCTCGACGCGATCGGCGCGGGGAAGCGCGGCGAGCAGAGGCTCGTAGTAGCCCGAGAGCAGCATCTCGATCTTGCTGGCGGCAGCCAGCTCGCCAACCATGTCGAGATACTTCGAGTGACTCGACTCGAGCCACTCCAGAAGGGGACCCGAGAGGTGCATCACGATCGGGAAGAACTCGCGCTCCGCCAACGCCTTCAACAATGGAAGGTATACGTCGCGAGTAT
Organism: Gemmatimonadota bacterium; assembly: GCA_030775065.1. Classification (GTDB taxonomy): domain Bacteria; phylum Gemmatimonadota; class Gemmatimonadetes; order Gemmatimonadales; family Gemmatimonadaceae; genus UBA4720. The sequence goes on from JALYJX010000176.1 coordinate 2,195, forward strand.
GCTCCTCGAAAACGTACCCGAAGTTTCCGACGGGCTGATGCTGATGCACTCCGAACACGAATCGGAGCGGCTCGGCTGCGGCTGGTGTCATTGTGGAGCAGCAAGCTCCGGGTGCGCCGACTTTACCTTCCGGCGCCAGATATCACGACCCGTACCTTCGGTAGGATCGTTGCTTTTCACGTCGCCGATGCGCTCGAGCAGCCCGCTCTCGAGACGCGTTGCATCGCCCGAAAGCTCGATTGCGAACGCCGCGTATTTGAGCACCTGAATCGTCTCGATTCGCGAGATGTCGTCGAAAAACCAGGCGCACGACGTGAACATGCTGAGCGCGGCCTCCTCCATCGCTAACAGCTCGGCCCCGCGCTCCATGCGCGCTCCGTCATTGCGGCGCGCGATCGATCCCGCAACGAAGGCCAGCGCTTCGGCTTCGGAAGGACCAATCTCGGCGTAGGCATCGCGCACGTGCCACGGGTCGACCGTGAACAATTCCTTCCCTTCGCGCTCGAAGATTTTGTGGAGCTCACCGGCAAGCCACTCGATCCCGTCGCGTAGCGAAGCGCGCCATGCCTGGCTCGTCCCCTCTTCCGGACGCAGCCGACATCCGCAGTTGGAGCGCCACCGCTCGATTCCGTGAGTGCAGCTCCACGAGCTCGGCGAAACCAGCACGGCATCGGTGACAGGGGGATTTCTGGCGAGAAAAGACGCGAAGTTCTCGATTCGAACATCGTCCTGCTCGGCGAGAATCCGGAAGGCCCGGGCAAGCGCCATTTCGCCGAAGTGATGATGATGCCCGAAGGTTTCGCCGTCCACTGCAGCCGCCGTAACGATGGTGTGATCTGATGGCTCTGTCGGCGCGAGGCGATTCGCGAGCAAGGCACCGTCGGCGATCAAACGCCCGAAAGCAATGCCGCCGGAAAGTTGCTGGTCGTAGATGCAGAGCGCGACCTCCCGTCCCTTGGCCGCACGAAAACGGAGAGGCAGCCCGTCCTCGGACGTGGTCTCCACTTGATGGGGTGCGAGAATCGTGAACTGGATCCCAATTTCAGCCAGCACCTCGAGCGTCTCTTCGTCAACCGCCGTCTCCGGAAGCCACATCCCTTCAGGCTCGCGCGCAAACCGCCTCCGGAAGTCCGAAATCCCCCACAGCAGTTCCGTCACTTTATCGCGCCGGGATGCGAGCGGCAGAATCGTGTGATGATACGGCATCGCGATTGCGTTTCCGTATCCGAGCCGGGCTACGCTGAGCTTGTCAGCCTCCAGAATGCGCGCGTAGGTCAAAGGGGCATTCGGCTCCATCCACTCGAACAACGTCGGTCCAACGTCGAAACTCATTGACGCGTAGAGATTGTCCCGGTGTGCAACATTGCCGTCGCGGTCGAGCACGCGCGCGCTTCCCACCGGACCGTAGCTCTCCGTCTCGATGCGCTGGTTCCAGTCGTGAAATGGCGCCGCGGTTGGCTCCGGATCTACGACACCGGTCCAGGGGTTTTCGCGAGGGGGCTGATAGAAATGGCCATGCACGACAACGGATCTACTCACGCTCGCAGGCACGCCCTCAACGAATCGAGAATGTCCGGGAAGATCGCGTCGCGAATCTCGAGCTCACTCGCGAGCTGCCGCGCGCCCTCGAGACTCCCGTCACCGTCTCGCAGGCCATTCATGAGCTTCGTGCAGTCCGAGATGTGAAGCTTGATGCGCGCCTCGGCATAGTCGGCTGCTTCGCCAGTGCTGATGATGAACTGCCAGTCGGATGACTGCGCGAGAAGAAGCTCACGCGCGGCCTGCGCGAGCACAGAATGCTTCTCCGGTCGATCAAGCGCATCGGACGCGAGGCGCCAGAATTCTTCCTCCAATGGCCACAGCGCTTCCCATGTCCAGGCGGTTTCGGGATTGAGCCACATGCTCCAGTCGCCGTCCTTTCCCCACGAGCCTGCACTCAGGTTCAGCGCAACGTCGGCGCGCGCGTTGTTGAGATGCGACGATGCAGTCAGTGGACGAACGCCGCCCTGCAAATCGATCTGGCGATAGAGCTCTTCGACGAAATCAACGCCCTCGAACCACCAGTGACCGAACAGCTCGGTGTCGAACGGAGCTGTGATCAGCTCGGCGCCCCCACGCTGTACCGTGTCTCCAACGCGACCGAGTAATCGCGCGAAGTGCCTCGCATGCCGCAGCACTTGAGCGCTCGCTTGTTCCGGCTCATACGGGAGCTTGTCTCCAAGGCCGGCGGTTTCAGAGGTGACGCGCCACAGCTTGAGACCGCCCGGATAGCGGATCTTGTGAAACTCCAGGTAAGCTCCGTCGCCGGGGTAGCCGCCATGTCGCGACCACACCTGCATTGACGAGAGAGGATCCCGGATGAGCGCTCGCGGTGCGAGTTGTTTCCCATGCTGCCCGATCCAGTACGGACGATACGGCGAGTGCGGAACGCGACTCATTCTCACACGTCGCGCCTGCTGGACAAGCTCCTGCGGCGAAGTGGGAAGCTCGCCGTACACCCCAAGTGGCAGCCCGGCTCCCGCCAAATGAGCATCCACGAAAACGAATCTTACACCGCTCTCGACCAGGAAAGTCTCGATTCCATCGCGATGCTTGTAAGCGCGAGCGCTTGGCATCGGTTGCCACGGGCCAGCCGGCCGATACGCGCATTCCGGCATCCAGAGTCCCACAGCGCGCTTGCCGAACAATCGCTCATGCTCGGCGTGTCCGACCGCCAGCTGAAAGCGAATGCTCTCATCGCGGCCCAGCAGCGGAAGGAAACCGTGCGTGGCGGCCGACGTGATGAGCTCGAGTCGTCCCTCATCCTGAAGCTCCTTGAACGCACCAAGGATGTTCCCGTCCAGCGACTCGTAAAGCTCGAGCAGTCGGCCGAGTCGCTCGCGCCAGTAGCGCACGACCGGAATGAGATGCGCATCATGACTGTTCGCCATCTCGGATTCCGCTTCGTCGCACGCTTCGAGCCTTTGCTGAAAGAACTGTCGCAGCTCGCTCTCGAAAACAGGACTTATCAGCTGATTCGCGAGAATCGGCGTGATCCCGACGGTAACCGGCGCCGCGATTGCCTCCTCGGCGAGTGCCTGAAGAGAGTCGATCAGAGGCAGGTAGGTATCTACTGCAGCTTCCGTGATCCAATCGCTGCCGTGCGGCCAGCGGCCGTGATTCAGCACGTAGGGCAGGTGGCTGTGAAGTCCGAGAACGAAATCCATATGCGCTCAGCTCTCCGGGTTCGCGCGTGCGAGCGCGCGGCGGTACAGCTGCATGTAGCGAGTAGCCGCACTGTCCCAGCCGAAGTCGCGGCCCATCGCTTCGTATACGCGAGGCTTCCACGCCTGCTTGTCGTAGTACCGATGCACTGCGCGGCCGACAGCCTGGTCGAACGCGCTGGCTGTAAAAGCATCGAACAGAAAGCCCGTGGCGTCGTCGTGAACGGTATCTGTTATCCCGCCGACACGTCGCCCGATCACCAGCGCGCCGTAACGCTGTGCGCGCATCTGAGTCAGACCGCACGGCTCGTATTCCGACGGCATGAGCAGTAGATCGGAGCCCGCTATCAGGCGGTGCTCGACCTTGTCGGTGAAATGGAACTCCGCGCTGACCTGCCCGGGCCGCTGCGCTTCAAGATTTCTCAGCCACGCTTTGTATCGCTCATCTCCCTGGCCGAGGAAGACGAACTGCGCGTCGAGCGCATTCACCGCTCCGCTGGGGAGAATGATGTCGAAGCCTTTCTGCTTCACGAGCCGGCCGCACATGCCGATGATCGGAACGTCCCTGCGCTCGGGGAGGCCGAACGTGCGCTGCAGCGCGACCTTGCAGTCCGCTTTGTTCGACGTGTCCTGCCGCGAAAAGTTCGCTGCGATCTCCGAGTCGGTTGCAGGGTTCCAGACTTCCTGATCGATCCCGTTGGTTATTCCCTGAAACCGATCACCCATGTGCGTGAACATTTCATGGAGACCAAATCCTCCCGCAGGTGTTCTCAGCTCTTCCGCGTGGCTCGGGCTCACCGTCACGGCGTAGTCGCAGAAGGCGAGGCCGCCCTTGAGAAAGTTGACCTTTCCGTACCACTCGAGCTGATGAAGGTTGAACGTTTCCGGAGGAATGCCGAGATCGCCGATCACCGCCGCGGAAAAGTGTCCCTGATAGCCGGCGTTGTGCACCGACAGGACCGCTCCCGTGCCATGAAAACGCTGGCGCAGATCTGCGTACGATCGCATGTAGACGAGTGCAAGCGACGAGTGCCAGTCGTGTGCGTGAACCAGCACCGGTCCTTTCACAACCATCGATATCACCTCGAGAGCCGCGCGCGTAAACAGCGCAAAGCGTCGAGCATTGTCAGGATAGTCCGCACCGCCTTCGACGTAGATCCCTTCGCGGTCGAAGTACAAAGGGTGATCGACGAAGATCACCGTCGGTCCTTTCGTTACGTCGGCGTCGCGGAAAAAACGAACCTGCTCGCGACGTGGTCCCACATGTACCGCTACTTCCCCTCCGATCTGCACCAGGTTTTTTGCGACCCTGCGCGCGGTCCGGTAGAGAGGAACAATGACGATGACGGGAATGCCTTGTCTCGCCTGGATATCCGCGAGTCCCTGAACGGCTTCCGCGAGCCCGCCCGTCCGCGCGTACGGCGTGTATTCCGCGGTGAGGTGAATCACAGTCACGGCATTGCCGGATGCCGACCGGAGCGGTGATGCTCTGGGTCGTCCTCTGGATCCCCCCCGGGGGCGCGCAGCTGGTCTCGGCACTGTCGGTCAGGCGGTTGGAGGATCGTCCGGTGTCGCGTCAGCGCTCATCGAAGGAACGTAGTACTTCTCGACGTATTCTTCGACCATGCGGCGCGCAGTGAACTTCTCGCCGGCGACGCGCATGGCATTCTTCATCATGCTCACCCACGCCGGCGGTATTCCGTCGGCGCGGTCGTAGAAGCGGGGGACCACTTCCGTCTCGAGAAGCGAGTACAGGTGGCTCGCCGTTTCGGCGTCCGCAGTCTCGTCGCTGGAGGGTAGGGGGATCGCCCAGCCGTTCGTTCCATCGAAACCCTCCTCCCACCAGCCGTCAATCGTGCTCAGCTGCGGAACCCCGTTGAGCGCAGCCTTCATCCCGCTCGTGCCCGAGGCTTCGAGCGGAACCTTCGGCAGGTTCATCCAGAGATCCACGCCTTGCACGAGCAGATGCGCAATGTGCGTGTCGTAGTCCTCTAGGAACGCCACCCGTCCCTCGAAGAGAGGATCGCGCGTGAAATGGTGAACGCTCTGCAGCACCTTCTTGCCCGGCGTGTCCTCGGGATGCGCCTTGCCCGCGAAGATGATCTGCACCGGCCGCGAGGTATTCACCAGCAGCGCGCGCAGTCGCTCGACGTCGCGGAATATCAGGTCGGCGCGCTTGTAGGTGGCGAACCGCCGCGCGAAGCCGATC
>JALYJX010000177.1 GCA_030775065.1 Gemmatimonadota bacterium
GAGGGATCGCTGGACCATCCTCGGTCCGCAATAAGTCGTCGATCGTCGATGGCGGTTAGCCCTGAATCCGCACTGGCTCGCTACTCGATGAGTACGGCAGTCCCTGACGCGCTCACCATGAGCATGCCGCCGCCCTGCCCCATGCTGATGTTCTCATAATCAAGGTCGACGCCGATCACAGCGTTGCCGCCCATCGCCTCTGCTGCCTCCTGCATTTCCTGGAGAGCGATATCCCGGGCCGCGCGCAGCTCCTTTTCGTAGGCTGCCGAGCGGCCGCCGACGATGTCGCGGATTCCCGCGAAAAAATCCTTGAAGATGTTCGCTCCGAGTATCGCCTCGCCGGTAACTAACCCGAGGTACTGTCTGACTCGACTGCCTTCGAGCGTGGGTGTTGTGACAATGATCATTGTGGGTATCCCTGGTTCGAGATTGACGGATGGCACGGCGCGCTTGCGGACGACTCGGAATCGCAACACCTTCGCCGCGTGGATGTGAATTTAGCGAAAGCGGCGCATTTTTTCGGGCTTTCCCTCTCCGCGCTCCTGGCGACGCGGGGCGCCGCTCAAGCGCCGGCGATGCCGATGCCGATCGACTACCGGAATTCGGCGGAATTCGGCTGGATGTCGAAGAAGGTGATTGCCACGCGCACAGTCGAGCCCATGACCGCACCGGCCAGCTGGGTTTTTCAGGGCACCGGCAAGCTGAGCTTCCTTCCTGCAACGGGCGCGATCGGGAGACCGGCACTCCGCGTTGACATGGACATGTTCACCGACACGCCTGCTCCGACGCGCAGCAGGCTTTCGTCGGTGAATTTGAAGCGCCCGTTCGCGGGCGAAGACTGGAGTCAGTACAACCGGCTCTCATTCTGGATTCGTCCGCTCGTGTCGGGCCTTCCGATGCTTCCGATCCAGATCGTCCTTCACAACGATGGGAAAGTGAAAGTGCCCGACGCGTATTACCGCGAGGGAATTCATTACGTCACTTTGCAGAACAACACGTGGCAGCAGGTGAACTGGGAGATCACTCCGCTCGCGCGCGACAAGGTCACCGCAATCGAGATCGGGTACTGGGTGAACAAGATGCTCGCGCAGCCGGGCGATCGCGTCGCCTTCGAGATCGGGCGCATCGATCTGCAGCGCGTGAAGCCGGATCATTACGAGGGCTGGTCGGTCGCGCCGGGGACGATCTCATTCAGTCACACGGGTTATCCCTCCGGCGCGGTGAAGACGGCGATTGCGAGCGATGTCACCGCGCGCACTTTCCGGGTGCGGCGCGTCGACGCGGCCGGCGCGACGAGAGTCGTGCTCGAGCATCCCGTGCAAAACGTCGAGACTCGCCTCGGCAAATTCCAGCAGATGGATTTCTCCGGCGTACGCGCGCCCGGACGCTATGTCATCGAAGCCGGTGGGATGCGCACGCGTCCCTTCCAGGTAAGTGACACCGTGTGGAGAGGCACGATCTGGAAGGCGATCAACTTCTTCTACGGCGAGCGCTGCGGATTTGCCGTCCCCGGCTCTCACGGCGTCGATCATCTCGACTGGTTTGCGACACTTGGCGATCAGAAAATCACCATGAGCGGCGGATGGCATGACGCAGGCGATCTGTCGCAGGGGCTGATCAATACGGGCGAAGCGACGTACGCGATGTTCGCGCTCGCCGAGCGATTGAAGTCGAGCGGCGAGAATGGCGACCTCTATCGCCGACTGGTCGAAGAAGCTAAGTGGGGGCTCGCCTGGGTGCTGCGAGTGAGGTTCGACGGTGGTTACCGATTGGGATTCGCGTCGCACAACCTGTGGACGAACAACATCGTCGGCGACGCGGATGATCGCACGCGCGAAGCAAAGAACAATCCGAACGTCAACTACATCGCGGCTGCGGCGGAAGCCATCGCCTACCGCGTCCTGAAGGACACTGAGCCCGCACTCGCCGCGCGGAGTCTCGCGACTGCGGAAGACGACTGGCGATACGCCATCGCCGGAAAGGAAGGTCCGGAGACCTGGCACACGCCGGCGTTCGCCGCGACGCCCATCGAGCTCGCCGGCATTGGCATTCTGGCGTCGCTCGAGCTCTATGAGGCGACGCGCAAGCAGCAATACGCGGACAAGGCAATCCAGCTTGCACCGATCATCGTCGCGTCGCAGCAGAAGAGCTATGTCGGCTCGCGGTTCCCTCTCGCCGGCTTCTTCTATACTGGCCCGGACAGGGACACGCTCTTTCACCAGTTCCACAGAGGGAGCGATCAGGCGCCGATTGTCGCGCTCGCGCGTCTGGTTGAGACGTTTCCGAATCACAAGGACTGGATGAAGTGGTACTCGACCGTCGCTCTGTACTCCGAGTATCAGAAATCGAGTGCGCGCACGACTGCGCCGTATCAGGTGCTGCCCGCGTACGTGTACAGCGACAGGGAGTATCTGCAGGTGCCCGAGAAGGGCGCGCTGCACATGGCGACGCGTGAGGCATTCCGCGAACAGGTTCTTCAGGGAATGCCGATGGGTGACGGCTATTATCTCAAGGCATTCCCCGTGTGGTTCGCGCGTCGCGGAAACTTTGGTGTGCTGCTGTCGCAGGCGAAGGCATTGTCCGCTGCTTCACGTCTGCGTCGTGATGCCCAGGGGCTCGAGCTCGCCCAGAAACAGGCCGAGTGGATCGTCGGCCGCAATCCATTCGTTCAGAGCACGATGATCGGCGAGGGATACGACTGGGCGCAGCAGTACAGCGTCTCGTCGGGTGACTTTGTCGGCGCTTTGCCGGTGGGAATGCAGAGCCGTGGAACGACCGACCTTCCCTACTGGCCGTCGCAGAACATGTACGTCTACAAGGAAGTGTGGGTGCACCCGGTGAGCCGCTGGCTGTGGCTGATGGCGGACCTCGAAGGCGTCGCGTCAACCGGGCCACGCACGAGGACGCCGCTCAGTTTCTCCGTCACATCGGCGAAAACGGCGAGGGGAGAGGTGACGATCACCGTCCGGGCGTCAGGCTCGGGCACGCGCACGTTTGAGATTCGTGGCGAGAATCTCGCGATCGATCGTGAACGATCCCTAGCGCTGCGTGAGGGGAGGCCGGGCGTAATTCGCTGGAAAGCCAGAGTGCAATCAGCGAATGCGCCGTGGCTGGCGGTGGTGATTCCAGATGGCAGCGTGCAGCACCGGTGGGAGGTACTCGGCTACCGAGACTGATTTTTTTGATCTCGTCGATCCGCGGTCAGCTCGCCGCAATAACGGCCGCGCTCGTAGCCGCCATTGCAGCCTGCTGGTCTCGGCGCTTTTTCGCGACCGCAGAGTCGACAGGTTCTTTTTCGAAAGAAAGCGCTAGCGGCTAGCCCGGTTGCTTGTAGTCCCTCGCGATTCGGGCGAATCTCACCGCAGACTTCGCGCGAAGCTTTGCGGTCTCGATGTCGCGATCGCGCGTGGGCGCTTTCGTCACGAGCGAATGAAGGAGCTCGTGAATCGCCTCGCTGACTTCATCGATCGCATGATTGAACGCGGCTTCGTTCACCTTTGACGGTTTGTTCATGCCGCTCACCTTCCGCACGAACTGCAGCGAAGCGTCGCGGATTTCGTCGTGCGAGGTGGGCGGATCGAAGTTGTAGAGGGTCCTGATATTTCGGCACATGGAGCCTACCTCTTTGGTTCGGTGTTGTGAGTCGTAGTTAGAGAAGCGGGAATGATTCCTTTCGCCCCGAATCTATCTCTGACGCGGTCAACGGTGCGAGCGACCAGGCGGTCGCGCTCCGTTTCTCCTGAAGCCTCGCCGCGCGCTTTGAAGAGCTTGAGCTGATCGGCTTTCGGATCGTGCGCGAGGGAAGATAGCGCAACGCCGAGGAGCCGGGCCGGGACGCGTCGTGACGCGCGCAGTTTCGTGAGCAGCTCGCGAGCAACACGCAGGATTACCCGGTCAGAGACAACTGGCTCCATCAGCGTTCGACGGGCCGAGCGTGTCCGGAAGTCCCGATCGCGAATCTTCACCGTGATCGTGCGTGCCGCGAGACCGTCGCTCCGCAGGTCGAATGCAACGCGTGTCACCAGGGCAACAAGCTCGTGGTCGAGGTCAGCGTCGTCGTGCAGATCCTCGGGGAACGTCTCGTCCCGGCTCATGCTTTTTTGATCGCCGCCGCCAGTATCCACCTCGGACTCGCTTCGCCCGTGCACGCGGTCCCACAGCCACTCGGCTTCTCTCTCGCCGAACAAGCGATGCAGTGTCGCGAGGTCGTGCTTCAGGACGTCGGGAACCGTCGTCATCCCAAGCTTCGCGAGCCGCTCCTGGAATTTCGGGCCCACCATCGGCAGCTCGGCCAGCGTGAACGTGCGAACGAATTCTTCTTCGCTTCCCGGATCGACGATGTGAACTCCGTCGGCTCCGGTTCCCGGCTTGGGCTTCGCGCGCTCGACGGCGAGCTTGGCGACGAGCTTGTTCGTTCCGCCGCCGATCGAAATGGAGAGACTCGTGGCCTCTCGCACGGCGTCTCTGATGCGATGCGCCGTGGTGCGAAGCGGCTCGTGATGATACACGCCCTCAGTGCCGCCCATGTCGAGGTACCACTCGTCGATGCTCGCGCCTGCGACGATGGGAGAGAACCGCTCGAGTACTCCGCGAATCTCGTGATGTTTTTCGGAGCAGGCTTTGCGCGGAACGGGAACGCACATCGCGTCGGGACAGAGTCGAAGTGCGCGAGCGATGGGCATTGCCGAGCGGACGCCGAACTTGCGCGTCTCCCATGATGCGGAGCAGACGACGCCTCGGGTCTCCCGCGTGCCGCCTACTATAAGAAGGGACGCCTTCCCCGCTCCGTCGGGATCGATCATGCGCGCAACAGCGACGTAAAACGCATCGCCGTCGGCGAGCAGGATGCGGCGGGCGGGCTCGGGCATACGGCTGCCGTTAGCGGCCTTCAATCGAGATAGGGATAGTCCGGGTCCGCGAGCCGCGCAGCTCGTGCGGTCGCGTCGGGACCTGCGATATCGCTCGCGAGCTTGATCAGCATCCCACTAAGGTGTGATCCATATCGAAGCACCGCTGCCGCGCGCGACTTCCGCGCGAGCAGGAAGGCCAGGAACGACTTGTCGGCCTTGTCGATGTTGCACGCGGGACACGCGAGCACGAGGTTGTCCCGCCGGTCGTAGGCCGTTTTCCCTTTCCGGGGCGTTACGTGGTCGAGTGTGATCCGATCTCGCCGGATTTTCCGTTCGCAGTACGCGCAGACCGGCCCGTGCGTTTTGAGCAGCCACTCGCGCGTTTCGTTGTACGCATTCCGCGAGGTGGGGAGCGAAGTGAGCTCCTGTGGTTTCCGGGCAGGGCGCCGGCGCCGACGGGGGCCACGTGAGCGGGAAGGCATCGATCAAAGATAAGAGGCAGCGCGCCGAGGTCGAGCCAGGTCAATGCTCGCTTCCTCGCCATTCGCCGGCTCGATCTCTCACGCAACTGAAGGTCCGAGGTGGAAGGGCCCAGTTCGCAGGTCGCAGGTGAGGTCTGAGAGACCTGCTTTCTTCAAGACGGATCGGACGGTCTGTCTCGATCGTCTCTGTTGCTCAGCGAGCGAATGAGCCCATACAACATTCTTCTCACCTCCACGAGCTGGCTGGTCAGGATCAAACACTGGGGCCGGCTGATGGCTTTCAGGTCGACTGCGGTCAGCAGGTGGTACTCCAGCTCGGTCGCAGAATTGAGAGCTATGCGTAGATAACGGCATGCCTCTCGGCGACTGAGCTGACCTCGACTCTCCACGATGTTTGCGGGGACCGACATCGCCGCGCGAATCGTCTGCATTCGGAGACCGCCGTTGCTCGACCCGCGTATCTTGCAGGCCACACGATGTGTATCGAGCGCCAGAACATGGGCCTTCTGCCAGACTTTGAGGTCCTTGAAGTCGCTCATCTTGAATAATGAGCATCCTGGGAAGACAGTCATCAGCGGTCATATGCGAGTAGTGTCATTTCAGTGCATAGCGATTCCCTGGAATCTCATCTGCCCCCTCACGACCTGGATTACCTCGTCCCTCGGACCTTCGGTTCACTCAGGTGAATTGCAGGCAGGGTAAAATGTCAGGAAAGCGCTGAAAACTGACCAGTTACTGTACTGGCGACGTTTCGTGGCGTCCAATATTGTTCGCGGGGTGACCGCCACCCGAGATAATCAGGAGCTGACGAGACGCCTGCAGTCCAGCCTGGGCGCCTCGTACAAGATCGAGCGCGAGGTTGGCGGCGGCGGCATGTCCTACGTCTTCGTGGCCGAGGAAGCAGCCCTCGGCCGCAAGGTTGCGCTCAAGGTCCTCCGCCCTGACCTCGCCGTCGAGATCTCGACCGAGCGGTTCAAGCGCGAGATACTCCTCGCGGCGCGGCTCCAGCATCCGCACATCGTGCCCCTGCTCACGGCAGGAGAAGCAGGCGGGCTGCCGTACTACACAATGCCGTTCGTTTCCGGCGAATCCCTCGAGACAAGGCTCAAGCGCGAGGGGATAATGCCGGTTCGGGAAACCGTCCGCATTCTCTCCGGCGTGGCGCGCGCGCTCGCGTACGCGCACCGCTTTGGCGTCGTGCACCGCGACATCAAGCCCGGGAACGTGCTCATCGTCGAAGGAACGCCGATGGTCACGGACTTCGGAATTGCAAAGGCCATTGTCAGCGCGAAGACGTCATCGCCCGAGCAGCAGCCCGGCCGGGATCCGCACGCAGACCGATTGACCGCAATCGGCGTGAGCGTCGGGACGCCGGCCTACATGTCCCCCGAGCAGATCGCCGCAGATCCGATGATCGATCATCGCACCGACATCTACAGCTTCGGCGTACTTGCCTACGAGATGCTGGCTGGCCGGCGACCATTCAGTGGATCATCGCATCAGGCGCTGCTGGTCGCGCATCTCATGCACGTTGCGCAACCGCTTCACGAGATTCGCGCAGGCTTGCCACCGGAGCTGGTGGGGCTCGTCACACAATGTCTGCGCAAGGAGGCGACAGATCGTCCTGCGTCCGCCGACGATCTCGTAAACGCACTCGACAATCTTCCGAGCGTTGAGCTGACACACGAGTCGTATGCGCTGGGCCCCTCGACGGAGCCAGCGGCGTTCAGCGGCGAGAGAATTCCGTCGCCGTCCTCGTCGTCGACCGTGGCGCGCCAGCGCATTGTCGTCGCGCGTGAGACCGAAGCGGCTGAGCTCATGTCCAGCTTTGAAACGTCCACCAGCGAGCGGGGACTTCTACACGCTGTGGTTGGGGAAGCCGGCCTGGGTAAGACCGCTCTCGTCGAGAGTTTTCTTCGCGGTGTGATTCGCCGGGGGCGCGGCGGCCGCGTGAGCACGGGCCGCTGCTCGGAGCGCCTCGCCGGCACCGAGGCATACCTGCCGATTCTGGAGGCATTGGAAAGCCTGCTCGCCGGTCCCGACGGCGCCGCTGTCGGGCGCGAGATGCGACAGCTCGCGCCGTCGTGGTACGTGCGGGTGAATCCATCTTCGCCGTCGAACCCCACGGGCGGTGGGACGTCGCCGGACGTCCGCGGCGGCTCGTCGGACCAGATGAAGCGCCAGCTCGGCGCACTGTTGCTCGAGCTCACGCGCTCCGGTCCACTCGTTCTCGTGCTGGAAGACA